>NZ_AKJB01000069.1:0-12885 GCF_000282555.1 Pseudomonas sp. GM102
GCTAGGTTTTCACACAGTCTGCCTCGGGATGGCGTTTTTTTTGAGGTCCGGTTTTAGTTGTACGGTGTTTATGAGGGCCTCTTCGCGGGCAAGCCTCGCTCCTACAAGGGCACCACTGTACCTGTAGGAGCGAGGCTTGCCCGCGAAGGCATCAGCCGCATCACCTCAAAAACTGGAGCTAGAAGACAAACCGCCGATCAAACACCGGGTCATCATCCAGCGCCAACACGCCGCCAGAGAAGATCAAATCCAGATGATGGCTGCCCTTGGCACCTCCGCCCAACCCCAAGTGCAAGCCGCAATGGCGCTCCTCGAACCCGGCATTGCGCGCGTACAAATCTTTCACGCCTTCGTTGGTGCCGATCCCCAACTCCTCGATTCGCCGATTGGACGGATTGGCGTCCAGGTACTTGTTGAAGTCATGTTCCAGCCCCGGCACATCGGTGGCGATTTTGCTGATGGTGGAGTTCTCGATCCACAACTCCAGCGGTGACGCCAATACGCCGTACTTGCGGGCAAATGGAATCGTACTGAGGAAAGTCCCCATAAACTTCACCCGGCCATTAATGGCCTCGCTATGAGTAGCAATCTCGCCGGGCGCCAGGTCGAAGTTGCCGATACCGTTGATGTCGGTCCACTTCTTGATACTGCTCAAGGGTGTTTCGAACCACGACCCATGATCATCTTTGAAGCTCAGGGTGGTGGCGTGGGACATGCGCTGGATCAAGTGGCTGTTCAACCCGGCAATTCGCTGTGGGGTGACACTGAAAGTGTCGTAGAAGTAATCGCCGTAATCCTTGAACAGCAATGACTTCTTCCAGTTCTGCGCCATCACGCCTTGCAGCGCACGGACAAACTCCGGGCCGTCGGGACGCGGGTTGGGCAGGGTGGAAGAGTCATAGAAAAAAATGTACAGATCGCTGTCGGTAATCGCCTGCGCCAGCAATTCGGTGGGTTCGAGGTCCAGACGCATCGCGCTGAAGCTGAACCGTGGGCTGTTGTCGGCCTGTGCGGCGATGGCGCAGGTGTGCGCCTCGTAATCAGCGGTATGGCCGAGCAAGACCTTCGCCGGGTTGATACCGGCAACGGCAGGGTGATGTTCGAGGTAGTAAAGGAAATGCGAGATGGCGCGTTGCTTATCCATGTAGTCCTCCCTGACAAACCGAGAAAGTGGCAGGCACGACCGGCCGGATCGTGCCTGCCAGGATGTCTTACAGAGGCCACATCGCCGTGCCGAACGGCACAACCGCGTCGGCTTGCATCATGTCGACGGCGGCATCATGGGTCGGTGCTTCAAACCAATCGTCCAGTTGCAGTTCAGTGTCCAAGTCTTTGTCCAGTGCTTGCATGGTGAATCTCCTAGATGACTTCTTTGGTTAAGAACAGCGGCGTGCTTTTCACTCGTTGAAGAGCGCGTCAACGTGCCGGACGATGCAGTTCGGCAAGTCGCTGAAAACCTAGTTCACAGGGTTTTGGAATGCAAAAAAATAATTAAACAATTTTCATTTGAACTATTTATTCCATTTTTCGAAAGCCAATTTTCTTAATAAAAAACAGAAAACTAAGCAGGACATTTCCTTAGGAAGCTTCCTATCGTCAATTTACAGTCAGTGGGCTTCTGGATCTGATTTGGAAAATTTACGTTACGCCTTGTCAATAAAACCTTACGAAAAGCGCTCTTAAACCCCGTGGAATGCCGCCAGGAAGAGGAGCGTAAGGAAAACCTGCCGTCCGCCAGCCTGTTGGCGGTATTCAAGGGCTCTGGCACGCTTGTTTCAGCAGCGTATGAAGGGTGAGATGCGCCCCATGCCTGTCGTGCAGGTGCATAACAAGAAGGAGGCGCAATGAACGCCGTGACTCATCTCCATCTCTCCCTGTGGGGCGATTTTCCCGCTGCCCCCATCGATGACCTGCAAAGGTCTGACTCAATTTTTGCAGCCGCCCGAGACCCTCGAGGCGGACACAGGCAATCCCGGCAACCGACGCGCTGATCCAGCGGTGTCTGGCAGCAGGGGGTTACAGGTGTACAATGCGCCGCGTTTTAACTGTGACCCTCTGCGCAACAGCGCAAACCTCAAGGCTATCCGCCTTGTTCACTCCGCCGCGTCACGAGCGTGTCGGGTTCGATTTCGTCACAGATAAAAACAAACAGGTGACGCATGACTGTCGTAAAAACGCTGAACTCCTGGTGCCTGCGCTGGGGTTTGATCGGCGCTGCTTGAAATCGCAACCGAGCAGCAACGTCTACTGAACATCATCAAACCTTGCGTGAGACCCTTTTCATGAGTGGACAAAACTCGCATTCAGGCGAGCTGAAACGCGGCCTGAAAAATCGCCATATTCAACTGATCGCCCTCGGTGGCGCGATCGGTACCGGGCTATTCCTCGGCTCGGCCGGCGTGCTCAAATCCGCCGGCCCGTCGATGATTCTCGGCTACGCCATCTGCGGCTTCATCGCTTTCATGATCATGCGCCAACTCGGCGAAATGATTGTCGAAGAGCCGGTCGCCGGTTCCTTCAGCCACTTCGCCCACAAATACTGGGGCGGTTTTGCCGGTTTCCTGTCGGGTTGGAACTGCTGGATTCTGTACATTCTGGTGGGCATGTCCGAGCTGACCGCGGTCGGCAAATACATCCATTACTGGGCGCCACACATCCCGACTTGGGTCTCGGCAGCCGGGTTCTTTGTATTGATCAACCTGATCAACCTGGCCAACGTCAAAGTCTTTGGTGAGGCCGAGTTCTGGTTTGCGATCATCAAGGTCGTGGCCATCGTCGGCATGATTGCGCTCGGCAGCTACCTGCTGGTCAGCGGCGACGGCGGCCCACAAGCCTCTGTAACCAACCTGTGGGAACACGGCGGCTTCTTCCCGAACGGCGTCAGCGGTCTGGTGATGGCCATGGCGATCATCATGTTCTCCTTCGGCGGCCTGGAAATGCTCGGTTTCACCGCTGCTGAAGCCGACAAGCCGAAAACCGTGATCCCGAAAGCCATCAACCAGGTGATCTACCGGATTTTGATTTTCTACATCGGTGCATTGGTGGTCCTGCTGTCGCTGACGCCTTGGGACAGCCTGCTGACGACGCTGAACGCGTCCGGCGATGCCTACAGCGGTAGCCCGTTCGTTCAAGTGTTCTCGATGCTGGGCAGCGACACCGCCGCGCACATCCTCAACTTCGTGGTCCTGACCGCGGCGCTGTCGGTGTACAACAGCGGCACCTACTGCAACAGCCGCATGCTGCTGGGCATGGCCGAGCAGGGCGATGCACCAAAGGCCTTGTCGAAGATCGACAAGCGTGGCGTGCCGGTGCGTTCAATCCTGGCGTCGGCCGCTGTGACCCTGGTCGCGGTGCTGCTGAACTATCTGGTTCCGCAACATGCGCTGGAACTGTTGATGTCGTTGGTGGTAGCGACCCTGGTGATCAACTGGGCGATGATCAGCTTCTCGCACTTCAAGTTCCGTCAGCACATGAACAAGACCAAGCAGACGCCATTGTTCAAGGCGCTGTGGTATCCGTACGGCAACTATGTTTGCCTGGCGTTCGTGGTGTTCATCCTTGGCGTGATGCTGCTGATCCCGGGCATCCAGATCTCGGTGTATGCGATTCCGGTGTGGGTCGCGTTCATGTGGGTTTGCTACGGCATCAAGAACAAGCGCAGCGCCCAGCAGGCGTTACAGGCCGCAGGTTCCGCTGCCAAGTAAGTGCAAAGCGCAGAAACAACAAACCCGGCCATGTGCCGGGTTTGTCATTTATGGGTTCCATGCAAAATCCTGTGGGAGCGTGGCTTGCCCGCGATTCAGGCGCCGCGGTTCATCAGACAAACCGCGTTATCGTTCATCGCAGGCAAGCCACGCTCCCACAGGGGCCGCATTCCTTCTGTCTATTCGCGGTATCCTGCTTGTTCTGAATACGGACCTTTTTCCATGCTGGTGATTTCCAACAACGTGCATCTGCCGGATGCCGAGATCGAATTGACGGCCATTCGTGCGCAAGGCGCCGGTGGGCAGAACGTCAACAAGGTCTCCAGCGCCATGCACCTGCGCTTCGACATTCCGGCCTCGTCCTTGCCCGAGTTCTACAAGGAACGGCTGCTGGCGCTGCGTGACAGTCGCATCACCAGCGAAGGCGTGTTGATCATCAAGGCCCAGCAATATCGCACGCAGGAAGCCAATCGCGCCGATGCGCTGGAGCGGTTGACTGAGTTGATCCTCAGTGCCACCAAGGTCGAGAAGAAGCGCCGTCCGACCAAACCGACCCTTGGTTCGAAGAAGCGTCGGCTCGAATCAAAGACCAAGCGCGGCAGCATCAAGGCAGGGCGTGGCAAGGTGGATTTCTAGCGCGCTTCTCTTTCTTCGCGGTGCTTTTCATTAAGGTGCTTTTCATTAAGGTGCTTTTCATAAAGGTGCTTGGGCGCCTGCCGGTACAGATAAACGCTCAGCATCAATCCGCTCAAAGCGGCGAGGGCGGCAAACAGGAAGATCGAGGCAAAACCAAACCCCGCAGCTATCGCCCCCGCCAACGGTCCGGTGATCCCCAGCGACAAATCGATAAACAACGAATACGCCCCGACTGCCGCGCCACGGCTGGAAGCGGGCACCAGATTGACCGCTTCCACGCCCAACGCCGGGAACACCAGCGAAAAACCGAAACCGCTCAACGCCGCGCCGGCCAGTGCCCAATGGGCATCGGGTGCCAGCCATAACAGCAACAATCCGAGGGTTTCCACCGACAGGCAGGCAATCGCCACGCGGAAGCCGCCGAGGCGGTTGATGAGGTTACCGAACAACAATCGCGCACCGATAAAACTGGCGCCAAACAGGCTCAGGCACAGCACCGCGTTGGACCACTGCTGAGTGGCGTAATACAAGGTGATGAATGTAGCGATGGTGCCAAAGCCGATGGAACCCAAGGCCAGACCGCAACCGTGAGGAAACACCCGCCCCAGCACGTGCATGAACGGCAGGCGTTCACCGACAACGATCGGTGCAGCGGTTTTTGGCCAGGCCAGCGCCAGGCCCAGAACGGCCAACAGCACGATGCTCACGCCCATGCTCCACAAGCCCAGTTGACTCACCAGCAGCACTCCCAGCGGCGCGCCGACCGCCAGCGCGCCGTAACTGGCGATGCCGTTCCAGGAGATAACTTTGGCAGTGTTCGCCGCGCCGACCCGGCCGATGCCCCAGCCGATCGACCCGGAACCGACCAGGCTTTCTGCGCTGCCGAGCACCAGTCGGCCGATCAACAGGCTGATCAGGCTCAACGTCGGCAGGCTTTGCGTCCAGGCCGAAATCAACATGAATACACCGCTCAAGCCACAGCCGGCGAGGCCGTACATCACCGCCAGTTTGCTGCCCTTGTTATCGATGATGCGCCCGGCGTAAGGGCGGCTGAGCAGGGTGGCCAGGTATTGCACGCTGATCACCAGCCCGGCGATCACGGCGCCGAAACCGAGATCGCTGTGGACGTAGCCGGGCAATACGGCCAGGGGAATGCCGATATTCAGGTAACCGATGAACGTGAACAGGACGATGGAAACAACTTGCAGCGTGACCGCCATGGGGCGCTGGGTTTCTGACATGGGTAAAGGTCCACGGGGCAGCAGGATAGATAGGCTGCTTATGATAGCGGCGCGGGCGGTCGCAGGGCGTGAAAAAGTAAAACTATTTGGCGGACGGGGATAGTCAGGATTTTGCGGGGGCTACCAGGTGCGTCGTGACCAGAGCGGCCAAGGCGTTTTCTTCGCTGCCGAAGCGGGCCAGCAACGCGGCTTGCTTCTCGGGGGAAAGGCGGTTCCAGATCTCGATCATCTTCTCGGCGGTGCCGATCAGGACGCTGGCCTGGGTTGCACTGAATTCGTCGGTCATGGGAAAGCTCAAGGTTCAGGCGGTGTGGAAAGCGCATATTAGCGCTTTCCACACGGTCTGGTCGTGCGGGTGGATCAGTCTTCGCTGTCGGCCTGGCGGCGTTCAGGTGCTTCTTTCGTCTCGGGCTGTTGGGCGCCGGCTTGTTGCGTGGTTGTCTGCTCAGTTTCGTGCAGGCTTGGGAAGGGGAGATTAGGGATCTCGTGCATGTCGCGCTCCTCGCTAAGTCTGTTGATAGATCTGGTAGATCCGCGCTTTTAAAAAAGCCTGCGCAGGATACAGCAGGAGAAATGACAAATAGACTTTTATATCCGCATGTTGCGACGGATGGGATTGTCTAGACAGGTCTGTAAGGGGCGAAGATTCACTGTGGCGAGGGAGCTTGCTCCCGCTGGGCTGCGGAGCGGCCCCAATGCAGGCAATGAGTGTTTGCGTTGGAACTCAGTTGCGGTTTTTGCGACCGCTACGCGCTCGAGCGGGAGCAAGCTCCCTCGCCACAGGGAGCGCGCCATTGCATCGTGTTACTTGCAGACGTCGGCGATAGCTTCGGCCAGCAAGTCCAGACGCGTCGCATCAATCCCCGCCACGTTCGCCCGGCCCGAGCTCACCATGTACACGCTGTGATGCTCGCGCAGCTGTTTGACCTGCTCCGGCGACAAACCGGTGTAGGAAAACATCCCGCGTTGCACGCCGATGTGCGCAAATCGCTCACGCAAGCCATGGGGTTCAAGCGCTTCGACCAGACCGCTGCGCAACTGGGCGATACGCAAACGCATGGCTTCCACTTCGTCGGCCCAGCGGCTTTTCAGCTCTGGATCGCCGAGGATGGTCGCGACCACGGCGGCTCCATGATCCGGTGGCGTCGACCACAGGTTACGGGCGATGTTGGCCAGTTGGCTGCGGATATCCACTAGCTTGTCGGCGGTTTTCGCGCAGACAATCAGTGCGCCGGTGCGGTCGCGGTACAGGCCGAAGTTCTTCGAGCAGGAACTGGTGATCAGCACTTCCGGCAACTCGGCGGCGAACAACCGGGTCGACCATGCATCTTGCTCCAGGCCATCGCCGAAACCCTGATAAGCGAAGTCGATCAGTGGCAGCAACTCGCGACTGCGCACCATGTCCAGCACCCGACGCCAATCGTCATGGGACAGATCGAAACCGGTCGGGTTGTGGCAGCAGGCGTGCAGCAGCACCACATCGCCCTTGGGTGCTTGATTGAGCACCGCCAGCATAGCTTCCACATCGAGACGGTTATCGCTGCCCACGTACGGGTAATGACTGACCTTGACCCCGGCCGCCGCGAAAATGGTTTCGTGGATCGGCCAGGTCGGGTTGCTCAACCACACGCCACGGCCCGGCAGGCATTGGGCGATGAAGTCGGCGCTCAAACGCAATGCGCCAGTGCCGCCCGGCGTCTGAGTGGCGCCGGCCCGTTGTTCGGCGATCAGCGCCGAATCAGCGCCAAGCACCAACTCATTGATGGCTTTGCCGAACGCTATATTGCCGTGGCCGCCAATGTAGGTTTTGGTGGATTGACGATCCACCAGGTGCTGCTCGGCGAGTTTCACTGCTTCGGGGATCGGCGTCAGGCCCTGGGCGTCTTTGTAGACACCCACGCCAAGGTCGAATTTGCGCGGATTAGGGTCCAGCGCATAGGCCTCCATCAGGCCGAGAATCGGGTCGCCGGGCACTCGGCCGATGGCGTCGAAATGCATTATTTGCGGCCCTCGGCGTTCTTCGCCACTTCGTCAGTGCGCGCGGCCATGATGAAGTCGTTGCGGTGCAGGCCTTTGATGGAATGGCTCCACCAGGTCACAGTGACTTTGCCCCACTCGGTCAGCAGGCCCGGGTGGTGACCTTCGGCCTCGGAGATTTCACCGACGGCGTTAGTGAACGCCAGTGCGTGTTTGAAGTTCTTGAACAGGAAAACTTTTTCCAGCTGCATCACGCTGTCGCGAACTTCGATGTTCCAGTCAGGGATCTGCTTGATCAGGATCGGCAATTCTTCGTCGCTGACCTGAGGGGCGTCGGCGCGGCAGGCTTCGCAGTGGGCTTGGTTCAGAGCGTTCATGGTGTGTTCCTGAATTCGATTCTTGTTGGAAATTACTATCTTTGCGCGCAAGTCGCGAGCGGGATCTGCTCAGGCCGCTTTGGGCTTTGGCGGAAATTTCGGTGCGCGCAACCCCAGCTGCATACCTTGCTTGACCATGCCCATGATGTCTTCGTGGGCCAGATCGAACAGGCGCTTGAGGTTCGGCAGGACAAAGTACAGCGGTTGCAGAATGTCGATGCGGTACGGCGTGCGCATGCATTCCAGCGGATCGAAGGCCTGATGCTCAGGCGTGTCCGACAGGCAGTAAACGGTTTCTTTGGGCGAGGACAGAATGCCGCCACCGTAGATGCGCAGGCCTTGTGGCGTGTCGACCAGGCCGAACTCGATGGTCATCCAGTACAGGCGCGCCAGGTACACGCGTTCTTCCTTGGAAGCCAGGAGGCCCAGTTTGCCGTAGGTGTGGGTGAATTCGGCGAACCAAGGGTTGGTCAGCAGCGGACAGTGGCCAAAGATCTCGTGGAAAATGTCCGGCTCTTGCAGGTAATCCAGCTCTTCGCGGGTACGAATAAACGTCGCCACCGGGAACTGCTTGTTCGCCAGCAATTCGAAAAAGGTCTGGAAGGGAATCAGTGCGGGGACTCGGGCAACCTGCCAGCCGGTGGTTTCACCGAGGACCTTGTTGATTTCACCGAGTTGCGGAATGCGGTCGTGGGGCAGACCGAGTTTTTCGATACCGTCCAGGTATTCCTGGCACGCACGGCCCTCGACCACTTTCAGTTGGCGAGTGATCAGCGTGTTCCACACCGCGTGTTCTTCGGCGGGGTAGTCGATAAAACCTTGCGCATCGGGCTCACGAGCCACGTATTGCGTCTGCTTCATGCTGCTCTCCTGCTAGGGGATTCGTTCTTGTTGTGTGTACAGCTATGGACCTAGAAATACCCCAAGGCGTGCGGTGTTGCAGCAGGTGATCTGAGTTGTGAGTAGGAAAAATCTGCGCTTTTCGTAAAATATTCGTTACGGATTGGCCGCTGTGGCGTAAGTATTGATATTTGCGGGTTTGAAATGGCTCACAGGTGTCACATAATCTTGACGACTATTTGAGTGCCTCGGCAGAAAAATACGTCGGTCTGCCAAGTACCTCTGTGGGAGCGGGCTGTGGTGAGGGGGCTTGCCCCCGTTTGAGTGCGCAGCACTCACAAGGTCTTTGGTGCATCAGAGATTTTGGGGCTGCTTCGCAGCCCAACGGGGGCAAGCCCCCTCGCCACGGCCCGCTCCCACAGGTTGTGCGCTGGGCATCAACCTCACTCACCGTTTTGTGGGCCTTTATATGCGTATCAAAGTTCACTGCCAAAACCGCATCGGCATCCTGCGCGACATTCTCAATCTGCTGGTCGAGTACGGGATCAACGTCGCTCGCGGCGAAGTGGGCGGTGAGCACGGCAATGCGATCTACCTGCACTGCCCGAACCTGATCAACATTCAGTTCCAGGCGTTGCGTCCGAAGTTCGAGGCGATTGGCGGGGTATTCGGCGTCAAACGCGTAGGGCTGATGCCCAGCGAGCGTCGACACATGGAACTCAATGCCTTGCTTGGTGCCCTGGAGTTTCCGGTGCTGTCGATCGACATGGGCGGCTCCATCGTCGCGGCCAACCGTGCTGCGGCGCAGTTGCTCGGGGTACGGGTGGATGAGGTGCCGGGGATTCCGCTGTCGCGGTACGCCGAGGATTTTGATTTGCCGGAACTGGTGCGCGCCAACAAGTCGCGGATCAACGGCTTGCGGGTCAAGGTCAAGGGCGACGTGTTTCTCGCCGACATCGCGCCGCTGCAATCGGAGCATGACGAAAGCGAGGCCATGGCCGGTGCGGTGTTGACGTTGCACCGGGCGGACCGGGTGGGCGAGCGCATCTATAACGTGCGCAAACAGGAATTGCGCGGCTTCGACAGCATTTTCCAAAGCTCGAAAGTGATGGCAGCGGTGGTGCGCGAGGCGCGGCGCATGGCGCCACTTGATGCGCCGCTATTGATAGAAGGCGAGACCGGCACCGGCAAAGAGTTGTTGGCGCGGGCCTGCCACCTGGCGAGTCCGCGTGGGCAGTCACCATTGATGGCGCTCAACTGCGCCGGTCTGCCGGAGTCCATGGCCGAGACCGAATTGTTCGGCTACGGCCCTGGCGCCTTCGAAGGGGCGCGGGCCGAAGGCAAGCTTGGGCTGTTGGAGCTGACGGCGGGCGGTACGTTGTTCCTCGACGGCGTCGGCGAAATGAGCCCTCGCTTGCAGGTGAAATTGCTGCGCTTTCTGCAGGACGGTTGCTTCCGTCGTGTCGGCAGCGATGAAGAGGTCTATCTGGATGTGCGGGTGATCTGCGCAACGCAAGTGGATTTGTCCGAACTGTGCGCTCGCGGTGAGTTTCGCCAGGATTTGTACCACCGTTTGAACGTGCTCTCGCTGCACATCCCGCCGCTGCGCGAATGCCTCGACGGACTGGCGCCGCTGGTGGAGCACTTCCTCGATCAGGCCAGTCGGCAGATCGGTTGCCCGTTGCCGAAACTGGCGCCGGCGGCGATGGAGCGGCTCAGTCATTATCATTGGCCGGGTAACGTGCGGCAGTTGGAAAACGTACTGTTCCAGGCCGTTTCCCTGTGCGACGGCGGCACCGTCAAAGCCGAGCATATTCGCCTGCCGGACTACGGCGTGCGTCAGCCGCTTGGCGATTTTTCTCTTGAGGGTGGTTTGGACGAGATTGTCGGGCGCTTTGAGAAAGCGGTGCTGGAGCGTTTGTATTCCGAGCATCCGAGCAGTCGGCAACTGGGCAAACGGCTGGGGGTTTCGCATACCACCATTGCCAACAAGTTGCGTGAGTATGAGGTTGGTAAAGATAACACCTGACTGATCGTTCCCACGCTCTGCGTGGGAATGCAGCCCGGGACGCTCCGCGTCCCAAGAGCGGACGCAGAGCGTCCATTGAGGCATTCCCACGCAGAGCGTGGGAACGAGCAGGTGACGGAAACTGAGGATTGCCGCGAAGCGGCATAACACCGCCGGTTTTTCGTCTTCGATACATTCCCCCAATCCCCTCTGAATCCCTCAAGTCCTTTGTTTGCCGGGCCCTGCGCCGCCAAAAAAAAGTTGGTCTGCAAATTGCTTATGGCTCAGCAGTACAGCGGTGGGCGGCAAACGTCCGGCATGCAGAGGAAAGAGTGTGGACAAGTACCTTTATGTGGCAATGACCGGCGCCAGCCAGAATGCACTGGCGCAGAAGGCTCATGCCAACAACCTGGCGAACATCTCTACCAACGGTTTTCAGAAGGACCTGGAACAGGCCCGTTCGATGCCGGTGTTTGGTGACAGCTTTCCGGCGCGTGCGTTTGCCATGACCGAGCGTCCGGCCACCGACTTCTCCCCGGGTGCGCTGGTGCAAACCGGTCGCGACCTCGACGTCGCGGTGCAGGGCAATGGCTGGATCGCCGTGCAGAACCCTGATGGCGGTGAAAGCTACGTGCGCACCGGTAGCCTGAACGTTGACGCCCTGGGCGTGTTGCGTGCCGGCAATGGTATGCCGGTGGTAGGCAATGGCGGGCCGATTGCCGTGCCGCCCGAGCAGCAAATCGAAGTCGGCGAAGACGGCACCATCAGCATTCGTGCGATGGGCGAAGGTCCACGGGTGATGGCCGAAGTCGACCGCATCAAACTGGTCAACCCGGACTTCAAGAACATGACCAAAGGCCTGGACGGTTCGATCCACACCAAGGACGGCAAGCCGGCGCAAGCCGATGCCAACGTCAAACTGGTGTCCGGGTTTCTGGAGTCGAGCAATGTCAATGCCGTGGAAGAAATGACTTCGGTGCTGGCGCTGGCCAAGCAATTCGAGCTGCACATCAAGATGATGAACACCGCCAAAGACGATGACCAGGCCATGGCTCGGGTCTTGCAGATCAGCTAATTATCAGAACGTCGCGCCGTAAAACAGGCGCACGAGGAGAATCGAATGCTTCCGGCTCTATGGGTTGCCAAAACAGGTCTGTCCGCCCAGGACACCAACCTCACCACCATTTCCAACAACCTTGCGAACGTATCGACCACGGGTTTCAAACGTGACCGCGCCGAGTTCCAGGACTTGCTGTACCAGATCAAACGCCAGCCAGGTGCCCAGTCGACCCAAGACAGCGAATTGCCGTCGGGTCTGCAAGTGGGTACCGGTGTGCGCATCGTCGGCACCCAGAAAAACTTCACTGCCGGCAGCCTGCAAACCACTGAGCAGCCGCTTGACCTGGCCGTCGACGGTCGCGGTTTCTTCCAGATTCTGCAGCCGGACGGCACCACGGCCTACACCCGTGACGGTACGTTCCACCTGGATTCCAACGGTCAGATCGTCAACGCCAGCGGCTTCGCTCTGGAGCCGGCCATTGTCATTCCGAACGACGCCCAGACTTTCACCGTCGGCCGTGACGGCACCGTGTCCGTCACAGTTGCCGGCAACCCGGCCTCCCAGGTGATCGGCAACCTGCAAACCGCCGACTTCATCAACCCGGCCGGTCTGCAAGCGGTGGGTAACAACCTGTTCCTGGAAACCGCTGCCAGTGGCGCGCCGCAAGTCGGTACCCCGGGCCTCGCCGGTTTCGGTACCACGCTGCAGAACACCCTGGAAACGTCCAACGTCAGCACCGTTGAAGAGATGGTCAACATGATCACCACTCAGCGCGCCTACGAGATGAACTCCAAGGTGATCTCCACCGCCGACCAGATGCTCTCGTTCGTAACGCAGAATCTGTAATCAAGTCTATGAGGCGACCATGAGGTCGCCTGCAATACCGTGAGGTAGGGTCATGAATCGCTTTGTATCTGTTCTGGCACTGAGTGGGGCCGTCGTGCTCGCGGGCTGCGTCGCCCCGCCGCCCAAGCCCAATGACCCTTACTACGCCCCGGTGTTGCCGCGCACGCCGCTGCCGGCTGCCGCCAATAACGGCTCC
>NZ_AKJB01000070.1:0-130193 GCF_000282555.1 Pseudomonas sp. GM102
GCCAGCCGCAGGGGCCGCAGCAGCGGCACCTTCGACTTCCAGTTCCAGCAGTTCGTCGCCTTCTTTCAGGCGATCGCCCAGCTTCACTTTCAGGCTCTTGATGATACCGGCCTTCGGCGCAGGCACTTCCATGCTCGCCTTGTCCGATTCCAGTGTCAGGATGCTCTGGTCGGCTTCGATACGGTCGCCGACCTTCACAAACAGTTCAATTACTTCACCTTCACCGCTGCCGATGTCAGGTACGCGAATGAGTTCGCTCACAGAGTGTCTCCTCAGCAGTCCAGTGGGTTGCGTTTTTCCGGGTTGATACCGAACTTGGCGATGGCTTCAGCCACCACTTTAGGTTCGATGTCACCACGGTCAGCCAAGGCTTCCAGGGCTGCCAACACCACGAAATGACGGTCGACTTCGAAGAAGTGACGCAGCTTCTTGCGGCTGTCACTGCGGCCGAAACCATCGGTGCCCAGGACTTTGAATTCCTTGGACGGGACCCACTGACGAATTTGTTCAGCGAACAGCTTCATGTAGTCGGTAGAGGCAATGACCGGACCTTTACGGCCGTTCAGGCACTCTTCCACATAGCTCAGCTTAGGCTTCTGGCCCGGGTGCAGACGGTTGGTGCGCTCAACGGCCAGGCCGTCGCGACGCAGTTCGTTGAAGCTGGTAACGCTCCACACGTCGGCGCCGACGTTGAACTCTTCACGCAGGATCTTCGCCGCTTCACGGACTTCACGCAGGATGGTGCCGGAGCCCATCAGCTGAACGTGGTGCGCCGCTTCGCGGGTATCTTCCTCAAGCAGGTACATGCCTTTCTTGATGCCTTCTTCGGCACCGGCCGGCATGGCTGGCTGCTGGTAGGACTCGTTCATCACGGTGATGTAGTAGAAGACGTCCTGTTGCTCTTCGGTCATCTTCTTCATGCCGTCCTGAATGATCACCGCCAGCTCGTAGCCGTAGGTTGGATCGTAGGTGCGGCAGTTCGGGATGGTGGCAGCCAGCAGGTGGCTGTGGCCGTCTTCGTGCTGCAGGCCTTCACCGTTCAGGGTGGTACGGCCGGCGGTGCCGCCGATCAGGAAGCCACGGGTGCGGCTGTCGCCAGCGGCCCAGGCCAGGTCGCCGATACGCTGGAAGCCGAACATCGAGTAGAAGATGTAGAACGGCAGCATCGGCTGGTTGTGGCTGGAGTACGAGGTACCGGCAGCGATGAAGGAGCTCATGGCGCCCGCTTCGTTGATGCCTTCTTCGAGGATCTGGCCTTTCTGGTCTTCCTTGTAGAACATCACCTGGTCTTTATCGACTGGCTCGTAGAGCTGGCCGACGGACGAGTAGATGCCCAACTGACGGAACATGCCTTCCATACCGAAGGTACGGGCTTCGTCCGGGATGATCGGCACGATGCGCGGACCGATTTCCTTGTCCTTGACCAGTTGCGCGAGGATCCGCACGAAGGCCATGGTGGTGGAAATTTCACGGTCGCCCGAGCCGTCCAGGATCGCCTTGAGGGTGTCCAGTGGCGGGGTTGGAATGTTGAAGCTCTTGGCGCGACGCTGAGGCACGAAACCGCCCAGTGCGGTACGGCGCTCGCTCAGGTAGCGGGCTTCGGCGCTGCCTTCTTCCGGTTTGAAGAACGGCAGGTTTTCGAGTTCGTCGTCTTTGACCGGGATATCGAAACGATCGCGGAACAACTTCAGGCTGTCGACATCGACTTTCTTGGTGTTGTGCGCAGTGTTTTTCGCTTCGCCGGCACCGGTGCCATAACCCTTGATGGTTTTGGCCAGGATGACGGTCGGTTGTTCTTTGTGGTTGACCGCTTCGTGGTACGCCGCGTAGACCTTGTACGGGTCGTGGCCGCCACGGTTGAGCTTCCAGATCTCGTCGTCGGACAAGTCTGCAACCATCGCCTTGAGTTCTGGCGTGTTGAAGAAGTGTTCACGCACGAACGCGCCGTCTTTGGCTTTGTAGTTCTGGTACTCGCCGTCGATGACTTCGTCCATGCGGCGTTGCAGGATACCGTCGACGTCTTTGGCCAGCAGTGGGTCCCAGAAACGGCCCCAGATGACTTTGGTCACGTTCCACTGAGCACCGCGGAACACGCCTTCGAGTTCCTGGATGATCTTGCCGTTGCCGCGAACCGGGCCGTCGAGGCGCTGCAGGTTGCAGTTGATGACGAAGATCAGGTTGTCCAGCTTCTCGCGGCCGGCCAGGGAGATCGCGCCCAGGGATTCCGGCTCGTCGCACTCGCCGTCGCCCAGGAAGCACCAGACTTTCTGTTTGCCCGGCTGGATGAAGCCACGGTGTTCCAGGTACTTCATGAAGCGAGCCTGGTAGATCGCCTGGATCGGGCCCAGCCCCATGGATACGGTCGGGAACTGCCAGAAGTCAGGCATCAGCCAAGGGTGCGGGTAGGACGACAGGCCCTGACCGTCCACTTCCTGGCGGAAGTTGTTCATCTGGTCTTCGGTGATGCGGCCTTCCATGAATGCACGGGCGTAGACGCCTGGCGAGGTGTGGCCCTGGAAGTAGATCAGGTCGCCGCCGTGTTCGTCGCTCGGAGCCTGGAAGAAGTAGTTGAAGCCGATGTCATACAGGGTCGCACTGGAGGCGAAGCTGGAGATGTGACCACCCAGGTCAGAATCTTTCAGGTTCGTACGCATTACCATGGCCATCGCGTTCCAGCGTACCAACGAGCGAATGCGGCGTTCCATGAACAGGTCGCCAGGCATGCGTGCTTCGTGGGTAACGGGGATCGTGTTGCGGTAAGGCGTGGTGATGGCGTAAGGGAGCTGCGAGCCACTACGGGTCGCGAGTTCGCCCATACGGGTCATCAGATAGTGAGCACGGTCTTCGCCTTCTTTGTCGAGAACCGATTCCAGGGCGTCCAGCCATTCCTGGGTTTCGACGGGATCGAGGTCTTGCATGGCTTGCTCCAGGGCGGAAAGGCTTCCAGAATCGGTTGCCTGAGTTTGCGACTGGCCTTGTGGGCAGACGATATAAATTCTTGGATTGCCGAGAGGTATGTTCCGGCGGCGTGTAGTTTTACTACAAATCATCGGGCATTTCAGCCTTTCGAATGTATAGACGAGTAGTAAAACTACAGAAGATCGGCTTGTGGCCTCCGGCTGCGTTGTGAGAATAATCGTTAAGGTTGGTCTTTTGCCAACCAAAAAAGGTGAAGGCTTGATGATCGCTGCCAAAAATAAACAAATTTCAGCTATTTCTAACCTTTGTTCGACAGTCGGTCAGGTAGCGCATTTTCACGAATCACTACATGCAGCCCTTCACACGCCGATCAAGGATAGACCATGAGCCTCCCTTCGCTTGCCGAACTGCCCGGCGTACTCCTGCCCTTTGTCACCCGTGCCGAGCAGTCGTTCCGTACGGCCGTCGCGGCGCTTGCCGATGATCATGGCCTGTCTGCCTGGACGCCTGAGCGTTGGGCACAATTTGCCCGCGTCACCGCCGCCAGCGACTTTGTCATTGAACAGAGTGTGCGTGACCCTTTGATGTTGCTGGAGCTGGTGCAGTCCGGCGAGCTGGATCGCGCCTTTGCCCCGGGCGAGTTGTGCGCACAGATTACGACGGCGGTGAGCGTAGCCGAAACCGACGACCAACTTGGCCGCGCCCTGCGTCGCCAACGCACCCGCCAGCAAGTGCGGATCATCTGGCGCGACCTGACTCGCCAGGCCGATTTGATCCAGAGCTGTCGCGACCTCTCGGACATGGCCGATGCGAGTATCGATCAGGCCTATCAGTGGTTGTATCAGCGCCATTGCCAGCAGTTCGGCACGCCCACCGGGCGGCGCAGCGGCGAGCCGCAGCAGATGGTCATCCTCGGCATGGGCAAGCTCGGCGCCGTGGAACTGAATCTGTCGTCGGACATCGACCTGATCTTCGCCTACCCCGAGGGCGGTGAAACCGTCGGTGTAAAGCGGTCGCTGGATAACCAGGAATTTTTCATTCGCCTTGGTCAGCGTCTGATCAAGGCCCTGGACCCGATGACCGTCGACGGTTTCGTGTTCCGCGTCGACATGCGCTTGCGGCCTTACGGTTCGTCCGGCGCGCTGGTGCTGAGCTTCAATGCGCTGGAGCAGTATTACCAGGATCAGGGCCGCGACTGGGAACGCTACGCGATGATCAAATCGCGCGTGGTGGCCGGCGATCAAGTGGCGGGGGCGCAACTGCAAGAAATGCTGCGCCCGTTCGTTTACCGGCGTTATCTGGACTTCTCGGCCATCGAAGCGCTGCGCACGATGAAGCAGCTGATCCAGCAGGAAGTCCGGCGCAAGGGCATGGCTGACAATATCAAGCTGGGTTCTGGCGGTATTCGTGAAGTCGAATTTATCGCTCAGGCCTTCCAGCTGATTCACGGTGGCCGCGACCTGAGCCTGCAGCAGCGTCCTCTATTAAAAGTACTGAGTACCCTCGAAGGTCAGGGTTACCTGCCAGCGGCGGTGGTCAGCGAATTGCGCGAAGCCTACGAATTTCTGCGTTACACCGAGCACGCGATCCAGGCGATTGCCGACCGTCAGACCCAGATGCTGCCGGATGGCGAACAGGATCAGGCGCGCATTGCCTTTATGCTCGGGTTTGCCAATTGGACGGCGTTCCACGAACAGCTGATGTACTGGCGTGGCCGGGTGGCCTGGCACTTTGCTCAGGTGATTGCCGATCCCGATGAAGAGGACGGCGCCGAGAGCGAAGTGGTGGTCGGAGGGGAATGGCTGCCGCTATGGGAGGAGGCGCAGGACGAGGAGGCCGCGTGCCGTCAGTTGGAAGAGGGTGGTTTCGCCGACGCCTCCAAGGCGCTGAAAGCCTTGGCCAGTCTGCGTGGCAGCCCGCAATTGCGCGCCATGCAGCGCCTGGGGCGGGAACGCCTCGATGCTTTTATTCCGCGCTTGCTGGCTCAGGCTGTAGAGCATGCCAGCCCCGATTTGGTGCTGGAGCGGGTGCTGCCGCTGGTGGAGGCCGTGGCGCGTCGTTCCGCCTATCTGGTGTTGTTGACCGAGAACCCCGGCGCGCTGCGCCGCCTGCTGACGCTGTGTGCCGCGAGCCCATGGATTGCCGAGCAGATCACGCGCTTTCCGCTGCTGCTCGACGAATTGCTCAACGAAGGCCGGTTGTTCAAGCCGCCGCTGGCGCCGGAATTGGCCGCTGAATTGCGCGAGCGTCTGACGCGGATTCCCGAAGATGACCTCGAACAACAAATGGAAGCCCTGCGGCATTTCAAACTGGCGCACCGCTTGCGCGTCGCCGCTTCGGAAATCGCCGGCAGCCTGCCCTTGATGAAGGTCAGTGATTACCTGACCTGGCTTGCCGAGGCGATCCTCGAACAAGTGCTGGCCCTGGCCTGGCGCCAGACCGTGGCCAAGTACGGTACGCCGCTGCGCACCGACGGCAGCTTGTGCGACCCTGGTTTCATCATTGTCGGTTACGGGAAAGTCGGCGGTCTGGAACTGGGGCATAGTTCGGACCTGGATCTGGTGTTTATCCACGACGGCGATCCGCAGGCCGAAACCGACGGGCCGAAGCCTATCGATGGCGCGCAGTTTTTTACCCGGCTCGGGCAGCGCATCATTCATTTGCTGACGGCGCAGACCAACTCCGGCCAGCTGTATGAAGTGGACATGCGCCTGCGGCCGTCCGGTGCGTCCGGTTTGCTGGTGAGTTCCCTGGGGGCGTTTGCCCGGTATCAGGAAAACGAAGCCTGGACCTGGGAGCACCAGGCGCTGGTGCGGGCGCGAGTGCTGGTGGGCAGTCAAGATGTCGGCCAGGCATTCGAGAAGGTTCGCGCGGCGGTATTGGCCAAGCCGCGGGACCTGCCGACCTTGCGCCAGGAGGTCAGCGAAATGCGCGCCAAGATGCGCGATAATCTCGGCAGCAAGAGCACTGCGGCGGGCACGGCGGCAAATGCCTTCGAGGCCACGGCGCCGTTCGATCTCAAGCAGGACGCCGGAGGTATCGTCGATATTGAATTTATGGTGCAATACGCGGCTCTGGCATGGTCTGAAGCGCATCCGTCATTGCTGCGCTATACCGACAATATCCGCATTCTGGAAGGGTTGGAGGAGGTCGGGCTGATGCCCGCCGAAGACGCCAGCCTGTTGCGTGAAGCCTATAAGGCCTACCGCTCCGCCGCTCACCGGGAGGCCTTGCAGAAGGACGCCGGCGTAATACCGGGCGACCAGTTCGTGGATGAACGACGGCAGGTCATGCGGATCTGGCGCGAGTTGGGGTTAAGCTGAACAGGCAACGAGATTCGAATGTGGGAGCGGGCTTTTGTGGCGAGGGAGCTTGCTCCCGCTGGAGTGCGAAGCGCTCCCGAACCAGCTTGTGCGGTCTGTCAGTGAGAATGCGGTGGCAAGTTTTGGGGCTGCTGCGCAGCCCAGCGGGAGCAAGCTCCCTCGCCACAGGGGTTTATGCTGACTGACATGAATGTGTATTAAATTGATCCGACGAGCCCCAATCGGCTCGTCCAAATGACCTGACGGCTTACCCCGCAGGTGCTGGATTCTCGAGGCGGGGAGGCGTATGCCTCCCCGGCTCGTTTTTGGAAACCACATGAAAATTCTGATCGTTGGGCCCAGTTGGGTCGGTGACATGGTGATGGCGCAGACACTTTTCCAGTGTCTCAAACAGCGCCACCCGCAGTGCGAAATCGACGTGCTGGCCCCCGAGTGGAGCCGGCCGATTCTCGAGCGCATGCCCGAAGTACGCCAGGCCTTGAGCTTCCCGCTCGGCCATGGTGTGCTGGAACTGGCGACGCGTCGGCGCATCGGTAAATCCCTGGCCGGTCAGTACGACCAGGCCATCCTGCTGCCCAATTCCCTGAAGTCGGCGCTGGTGCCATTTTTCGCCGGCATCCCGAAACGCACCGGCTGGCGCGGCGAATTCCGCTACGGCCTGCTCAATGACGTGCGCACGCTCGACAACGAACGTTACCCGCTGATGATCGAGCGCTTCATGGCCCTGGCCTTTGAGCCCGGTGCCGAGTTGCCGAAGCCGTATCCACGGCCGAGCCTGCAGATCGACCCGGTGACCCGCGACGGCGCGCTGGCCAAGTTCGGTCTGGCCCTCGACCGTCCGGTATTGGCGCTGTGCCCTGGCGCGGAGTTCGGTGAGTCCAAGCGCTGGCCGTCCGAGCACTACGCCAAGGTCGCCGAAGCGAAGATCCGTGAAGGCTGGCAGGTCTGGCTGTTCGGCTCAAAAAACGATCACGCGGTGGGCGAAGACATTCGTGCGCGGCTGATACCGGGTTTGCGTGAAGAGTCGGTGAACCTCAGTGGCGACACTTCCCTGGCCGAGGCCATCGATCTGCTGTCCTGCGCCGATGCGGTGGTCTCCAACGACTCCGGCCTGATGCACGTGGCTGCCGCGTTGAACCGCCCGTTGGTGGCGGTGTACGGCTCGACGTCGCCGGGCTTTACGCCACCGTTGGCCGAGCATGTCGAAATCGTGCGCCTGGGCATCGAATGCAGTCCGTGCTTCGATCGCACCTGCCGGTTCGGTCATTACAATTGCTTGCGCCAACTCATGCCCAAAGCGGTGAACGAAGCCTTGCAGCGGTTGCTGGGCACTGTGGTCGAGGTCAAATAGTTTGCGGGTACTGTTGATCAAGACTTCTTCGCTGGGCGACGTGATTCACGCGTTGCCAGCGTTGACCGACGCGGCGCGGGCGATCCCCGGCATCACGTTCGACTGGGTGGTGGAAGAAGGCTTCGCCGAGATTCCGACCTGGCACCCGGCCGTGGGCAAGGTGATTCCGGTGGCGATCCGTCGCTGGCGCAAGAACATCTGGCAGACCATCAAGAGTGGCGAGTGGAAGCGTTTCAAGCAAAGCATTCGCGCGACCAAATATGACTTGGTGATCGATGCCCAGGGCTTGCTGAAAAGCGCGTTGCTGACTCGCTACGTCAAAGCACCAGTGGCCGGGCTGGACAAAAACTCGGCCCGCGAACCGATCGCTGCGCGCTTCTATTCCCGACGTCTGGCCGTGGCCCGTGGGCAGCACGCGGTAGAGCGAGTGCGCCAGCTGTTCGCAGTGGCACTTGGTTACGACCTGCCTAAGGGGCTGGGCGACTATGGCCTGAACGTCGAACGACTGGTGGAATTACCGCGCAAGAATCCGTACGTGGTGTTTCTCCATGGCACCACGTGGGACACCAAGCACTGGCCCGAAGCCTATTGGCGCGAGCTGGCCGAGCGGGTGGGTTACCTCGGCGTGGCGGTCAAGCTGCCGTGGGGTAATCCGGTCGAAAAGGCCCGCGCCGAGCGCATTGCCAAAGACATGCGACACGTCGAAGTGCTACCCAAGCTGAACCTGGCCGGTGTCGGCAAAGTCCTGGCCGGAGCGCAAGCCTGCGTAGCGGTGGACACCGGTCTCGGTCACCTGGCTGCGGCGCTGGACGTGCCGACCCTGTCGCTGTTCGGCCCGACCAACCCGGGCCTGACCGGGGCGTACGGCAAGTCGCAGATTCATATGGCCAGCGACTTTCCCTGCGCGCCGTGCCTGCAAAAGAAATGCACCTATCAACCGACGGCCGACGATGCCCGTCGGTTCGACCTGAAACGCGAGTGGCCTCTGTGCTTCACGCGTCTGAATCCCGAGCGTGTCGCGAGCCGACTGAGCACGTTGTTACTGGCTGAGGAGCTGCGCTGATGCAATTGGCATTTGTCCTGTACAAATATTTTCCGTTTGGGGGCTTGCAGCGCGACTTCATGCGCATCGCCCTTGAATGTCAGCAGCGCGGCCATCAGATTCGCGTCTACACACTGATCTGGGAAGGCGATGTTCCGCCGGGTTTCGAAGTGCTGGTGGCGCCGGTCAAAGCGTTCTTCAATCATCGGCGCAACGAAAAACTCACCGAGTGGATGGAGGCCGATCTGGCCAGGCGTCCGGTGGATCGCCTGATCGGTTTCAACAAAATGCCGGGCCTGGACGTTTACTACGCCGCCGACGGCTGCTTCGAAGACAAGGCGCAAAACCTGCGTAACTCGCTGTACCGCCGCTGGGGCCGCTACCGGCACTTCGCCGAGTATGAGCGCGCGGTGTTCGCCAAGGACGCCAAAACCGAAGTGTTGATGATTTCCGAAGTCCAGCAGCCGCTGTTCATCAAGCATTACGACACGCCGCTTGCGCGCTTCCATTTACTGCCGCCGGGTATCTCCCAGGACCGTCGCGCGCCGGCCAATGCGGCCCAGATTCGGGCTGAGTTTCGTCAAGAGTTCAACCTCAAGGATGACGATTTGCTGCTGGTGCAAATCGGCTCCGGGTTCAAGACCAAAGGCGTGGACCGCAGCCTCAAGGCGCTGGCCGCGCTGCCCGCCGAACTGAAAAAACGTACTCGGCTGTTTGTAATTGGCCAGGACGACCCCAAAGTATTTCAGTTGCAGAGCGCCACTTTGGGCCTGGGCGACAACGTGACGTTCCTCAAGGGCCGCAGCGATATCCCGCGTTTCCTGCTTGGTGCCGATCTGTTGATCCATCCGGCGTACAACGAAAACACCGGGACGGTATTGCTAGAAGCTGTGGTGGCCGGCTTGCCGGTGCTGGTGAGCGCGGTGTGTGGGTACGCCCATTACATCGCCGAGGCCGATGCGGGTCTGGTGCTGGATGAGCCCTTCGATCAGGCCCAACTGACTCAATACCTGACCGGCATGTTGAACGACCAGGATGCACGGGCGGCCTGGAGCCGCAACGGTCTGGCCTTCGCCGAGACGGCCGACCTCTACAGCATGCCGCAACACGCGGCCGATGTGATTCTGGCGGAGCACGCTTAATGAAGTTGATGCTGGCTGAACCGTTCAAGAGCCTCTGGGCCGGGCGCGATCCGTTTGCCGAAGTCGAGGGCCTCAAGGGCGAGGTGTACCGCGAGCTTGAAGCGCGCCGGACACTGCGTACTGAAGTGGACGGCCACGGGTTCTTCGTGAAGATCCACCGTGGCATTGGCTGGGGTGAGATTTTCAAGAACCTGCTGACCGCCAAGCTGCCAGTGCTTGGCGCGGGCCAGGAATGGAAGGCTATTCAGCGCCTGCAAGAAGTCGGCGTACCGACCATGACCGCTGTCGCTTACGGCGAAAAGGGCAGCAACCCGGCGGACCAGCATTCGTTCATCGTCACGCAAGAGCTGGCGCCCACCGTCAGCCTCGAAGATTTCAGCATCGACTGGGTCAAGCAACCGCCCGAGCCAAAACTCAAGCGTGCCCTGATCGCCGAAGTCGCGCGCATGACCGGCATGATGCACCGCGCCGGGGTCAACCACCGCGACTGCTACATCTGCCACTTCCTGCTGCACACTGATAAACCAGTGACAGCCGACGATTTCAAGCTGTCGGTGATCGATCTGCACCGTGCTCAGACCCGTCCGACGATTACCCAACGCTGGCGCAACAAGGACCTGGCGGCGCTGTATTTTTCGGCGCTCGACATTGGCTTGACCCGTCGCGACAAACTGCGTTTCCTCAAGGGTTACTTCCAACAGCCGCTGCGCCAGATTCTGGCCGAAGAAGCGGGACTGCTGGCATGGCTCGAAGGCAAGGCCAACAAGCTCTACGAGCGTAAGCAGCGATACGGGGATGCGCTCTGATGTCGGGTTGGACACTGGAACCTGCTTACAGCGATCTGGCAGAAGACTTCGGCAGTCTTGACGCGGTGTTCGCGCTCAAGGGCGAACAACTGACCCGCGATCCACTGTCCGAGGTCATTCGCGTCCGGCGCAATGGCGTCAACTATTACGTCAAACGCTACGTCGGCGCCGGCAAAGGCCTGCGCCGTTACCTGGGCAAGCCGCGGGTGAAAGCTGAATGGCAGAACCTCAAGCGTTTCGCCAAGTGGGGCATTCCTACCGCCGAAGTAGTGGCTTGGGGACTGGAACGGCGCGGCGCGGCATACGATCGTGGGGCGATGATCACGCGCGAGCTGCCCAATACCGAAGACTTGTCGGCCCTGGCAGGTCGGCATGATCCGAAACTGGCGGACCGCGCCTGGGTCGACAACATCAGTCGACAGCTGGCGGGCTATACACGGACCATGCACGACCACCGTTTTACCCATAACGACTTGAAGTGGCGCAACCTGTTGATCGACGATGAGTCCCGGCTGTTTCTGATCGACTGCCCCAACGGTGATTTCTGGCGCGGCTTCTGGCTCAAGTACCGAATCACCAAAGACCTGGCTTGTCTGGACAAAGTGGCCAAATATCACCTGTCGGCCACCCAGCGCCTGCGCTTCTACCTGCAATACCGCCAATGCACCCGGCTCAATGCCGCCGACAAGAAACGGATTCGGCACGTGGTGAGATTTTTCGAGGGACGCGAATGACTGATTTTCTGGCTGCTGAAGACCGTGCGCTGCTTGAGCGTCATGGTCTCGGCACCTTTGACGCACTCTGGGCCAAACAGCTCGAGGCGGTGGATGAGCCCAATACCGCCGGTGAAGGCTGGAGCAGTGTGTTTCGGCTGGAGCTGGAAGGTCATGGCTACTACCTCAAGCGCCAGAGCAACTATCTGACCCGCACGTGGCATTCGCCCTTTGGCGAGCCGAGTTTTGCCCGTGAGTTTCGTAACATCAGTCTTTATCAGAAACTGGGTGTTCCGGCGTTGCAGGCGGCGTTCTTCGGTGAGCGTAAGGTCGACGGCGAAGTCCGGGCGATTCTGCTGACCCGCGCGCTGGACGGCTGGGATGATCTGGATTCACTGTTGCAGCGCTGGTCCGACCTGAGCACGGCGCAGCACTCGGCGATTCTGAAAGCCTGTGGGCAACTGGCGCGACGTCTGCACGAGGTGCGGCAACTCCACGGTTGCTTCTATCCCAAGCATATTTTTCTGCGGGCCACCGGTGACGGCTATCAGGCTCAGTTGATCGATCTGGAAAAAACCCGTCCGCTGTTGTTCGGCCAACGTGATCGGGTCAAAGACCTGGAACCGTTGCTGCGTCGGGCGCCGGAATGGAGCGAAAGTCAGCTGCGCGAGTTGTTGGCGGTTTATCTGGATCAGCCATTGAACAGCTCGCTGGTGGACAGTTGGGTATCGCGCCTGAGTGCGCGGCGCAGTCACAAGGAGGCGCGTTGATGCGTTTGTCCGAACTGAAAAACGCCGGCCGCAGCCCGAGTCTGCCACTGAACATTCCGCTGGCCGATGCCGCGGGGCCTGCGGAGTTACAGCTGCTGAGCCTGCTGCGGGTGTTGCCGGGGCAGCGTTACGTGGGTGCCGGGGTCTGGCGCGGCCGGCCAGTGTTGGCCAAATTGCTGGTCGGCGGTAAAGCGGCGCGGCATTTTCAGCGTGAACTGGACGGCGTGCGTTTGCTCGCCGCTCAGGGGCTGACCACGCCGTTGTTATTGGCTGATGGCCTGAAGGACGGCGAAGGCGGCTGGTTATTGTTCGATTTCCTTGAAGGCGCCGAGAGCCTGGGGGGCGCCTGGAAACAGGTTGAACACTTGCCGGTGCTGGCGGATGAGCAATCAGCGGTGCTGGCCGAGGCCTTGGGCGCCATTGGGCAATTGCACAGCAAAGGCCTGTGGCAGGAAGACTTGCATTTGGACAACCTGTTGCGCCATGGTGGTCAGTTGTATTTGATCGATGGCGCCGGGATCTGTGCCGAGACGGCTGGCAAGCCACTGTCGCAGCAGAGAGTCCTGGAAAACCTCGGGGTGTTTTTCGCCCAGTTACCCAAATCGCTGGAACCCTTCACCGAAGAATTGCTGGTGTATTACCTGTTGGGGAACGGCGAGCATGCCTTGCCCATGGAAGCGCTGCAGAAGCAGATCAACAAGGTCCGTCGCTGGCGCTTGAAGGATTTCCTGATCAAGGTCGGCCGCGAATGCACGCTATTCAGCGTCCGGCGCGGAGCGTTCGGCTTGCGGGCGATTCGCCGTGAGGAAGAGGCGGCGATGTTGCCGGTGCTGGAGCAGGCAGACGCCTTGCTCGATCAAGGCCATCTGTACAAGACCGGCGGCGCGGCGAGTGTCGGCAAGGTCGAGGTAGCTGGTCGTACATTGGTGGTCAAACGCTACAACATCAAAGGCTTTGCCCATTGGCTCAAACGTTTCTGGCGCCCGAGCCGCGCCTGGCACTCATGGCGTGAAGGCAATCGCCTGGCGTTCCTGGGCATCGCCACGCCCAAACCGCTGGCGTTACTGGAGAAGCGTTTTCTCTGGCTGCGCAGCCGGGCGTACCTGGTGACCGAGTATTTGCCGGGGCCGGACATCATCGAGCGATTTGCGCCGTACGTGGAAAGCGGCGAAGCGCCGCAAGCCGAGTTGCAGGCTCTGGATCACCTGTTCGCCGAGCTGATTCGCGAGCGGATCAGCCATGGCGATTTCAAGGGCCATAACCTGTTTTGGCAGCAGGATCGCTGGGCGCTGATCGATCTGGATTCGATGTGTCAGCATGGTTCGGTCAGTAGCTTTGCCCCTGCATATGCGCGAGACCGGGCGCGGTTCATGCGCAACTGGCCCGAGAGCAGTGCGCTGTATCAGGTGATTGACCAGCGTTTGCCTAAAGATATCTCTAGCGCTGCCTGAGTCGGGTCTTCGACCCTTTCGTGAGCAAGCCCGCTCCCACAATAGGTTTATGTCGAACACAAATTTTGTGAGCGACCGAGAACCACTGTGGGAGCGAGCCTGCTCGCGATGAGGCCAGAACTGTCAGTCGAGTTACCCAGTGGTAGAGGCGGACAAATTCTTGTGAACCGTCCTACATGATCTACAGACCCCATGAACTGTGCCCTGAATAGCCGCGATGCTAGTTTGCCTGACGTTCTCGGAGGGCAGATTTTGACGATAAAAATGGCTGTGTTGCTGAGCACTTTCTCACTGGCGCTATCTGGCTGCGGGACCGCTGTCACGGTGTTGCAGGATGACGAGGCCGCCGCCCGTGGCCTCAGAAAGCAAAAAACCTACTGCCAGTCCATCCCTCGCATCTATAGCGGTCTGGCCCACGACTTCTGCCTGCTGCATGCGCCGCCTGATCCCACCGGTATTCTGGTGCCGGTTGTCTTGCTGGATTTGACCTTGTCTGGTGCACTGGACACGGTTGCCTTGCCGTACACAGTTTACCGGCAGGCAACCGACGGCAATATCAGGATTTACTGGCGTCCGGGCCGCGGGTAACTCTTTTGTATTCTCGCGTGTCAGTGCTACACCTAACGCACTTGGTTAGAAACAAAGGGTGAATAGCGCGTGTCGACCCCGATCTTGCCCTCTCAACAGTTTTTTCTTTTTGAAAACGAAGCCTTGACTAATGTTGAGGCGAAAAAGCCTTTACCTCCGTTCGGGAGGTACAGCGATTTCATAATCTATGTGGATGAGAGTGGCGATCATGGGATGCAAACATTAGATCCAAACTATCCAATGTTTGTGCTGGCATTTTGTGTGTTTCATAAAAGGCATTATTGCGAGAAGGTTATTCCTGCCCTTCAGAAGTTTAAATTTAATCATATGGGGCACGACCTGATCGGTCTGCATGAATTGGATATCGAAAAGAAAAGGGAGCGTTCTCTAGTCTGTTCACGTCGAGGCAACACAAACATGCCTTTCTCGATGAATTGACGGGCATCATTGAAGCCAGCAATTTCGTCCTGATCAGCTGTGTTATCGACAAAGCTGCCCTTCGCGAAAAACAAGGTCCTGTCCACAATCCTTATCACGTCGCACTCGGCTTCTGTCTGGAAACGCTTTATGAGTATTTACAGGAAAAGAATCAACAGAGCGTTTTAACTCATGTGATTTTCGAGCGTCGAGGGAAGCGGGAGGATAACGAGCTTGAACTGGAGTTTCGTCGCATGTGCGATGGCGCGAACCGATTGGGTATTCAGTTGCCGTTCGATATCGTCTTTGCAACCAAGCAAGTGAATTCTACGGGGTTACAGCTAGCGGATCTTGTTGCAAGACCCATTGGCATGAGCGTTTTGCGGTCTGGGCAAGAAAATCGTGCCTTTGACGTACTCAAGCGCAAGTTCTACTGCAGTGGCGGGCGTAATAATGTGGGGAAGGGTTTCGAGAACTGGGGTTTAAAGATTTTCCCTCTCTCAGAAAGCGAAAAGCCCCGGTGAAACTCACCGAGGCCACAACGCCGACCGGGATCCCCCAGTCCATTTGCGCAGGAGTCTATGTCGAGGTCTTTCATCTGTCAACGCACCAGCTTGCCACTTCCCGCTAGAGGCTTGCCGCCGCTTTTAAGCTATAATCCCGCCCTTTAGCTGTCTCTCGCCCCTTGCGAGGGCACATTAATTTTTGAGGCGCGTTGCGCCTGCATGCAGACTAAAGAGGCTAGACCCCTGTGGCATTGACGATTCTTGGCCTGTCCGGCGCCCTTAGCCATGATCCTTCCGCAGCCCTGTATATCGACGGCAAGCTGGTCGCGGCGGCTGAAGAAGAGCGCTTCGTGCGCGATAAACATGCAAAGAACCGCATGCCTTATGAATCGGCGAAGTTCTGCCTCGAACAGGCGGGCATCAAACCGTCCGACGTTGACGTGGTAGCGATTCCTTTCGCGCCGATCAGCCTGTTCGGCAAGGCTCGCTGGCACTACGCCAAGCGTTACTGGTACGCCCCGGACCGCGCCCTCGACGCGATCCTGATGGGCAACCGTCGCTACAAGCGCTACCGCAACAAGATTGTCTGGTGCCTCGAGCAACTGGGCTTCGATCCGAAGAAAATCAAGATCGAGCCGGTCGAGCACCACCTGGCCCACGCCTCCAGTGCCTACCACTGCTCCGGCTTCAAAGAGAAAACCGCGATCCTGGGGATCGACGGCAAGGGCGAGTACGCCACGACTTTCTTCGGTTACGGTGAAAACGGCAAGATCCACAAGATCAAGGAATTCTTCGATCCGGACTCCCTCGGCGGCCTGTACGGCGCGATCACCGAGTTCCTCGGTTTCGAGATGCTCGACGGTGAGTTCAAGGTCATGGGCATGGCGCCGTACGGCGATGCCAGCAAATACGATTTCTCGCGTCTGGCCTCGTTCGAGAACGGCGAGCTGGTGATCAACACCGACTACGCCAACGTCATCGGCCTGCGTCGTTATAAAGAGAAGGGCAAAGGTTTCTACTTCTCGCCGAAACTGATCGAGTGGCTGGGGCCCAAGCGCGAAGGCGACATCGCCGACGAGCCGTACATTCATTATGCCGCGAGCATGCAAGCGCTGTTCGAGAAACTGGCGTTGCAGATGATCGACCACTATCTGGGCGATGTGCTCAAGGAAACCGGCAAATTGGCCTTCGCCGGTGGCTGTGCGTTGAACGTCAAGTTGAACCAGAAAATCATTGCCCGCGACGACATCAAAGAGTTGTTCGTTCAGCCTGCGTCCGGCGATGCCGGTACCGCGGTCGGCGCTGCGGCTTACGTGTCCCACGCCCGTGGCGTACCGGTCGAGAAGATGGAACACGTCTATCTCGGCCCGTCCTACAGCAACGAAGACGTGCTCGCGGCCTGTGCCCGTCACCCGAGCAAGCCTGCGTGGCGCAAGCTTGAGAACATGCCGGAAAGCATCGCCAAGATCATGGTCGACGGCAACCCGGTGGCCTGGTTCCAGGGCCGCATGGAGTTCGGTCCGCGCGCCTTGGGCGGTCGTTCGATCATCGGTTGCCCGAGTGCGACTGGCGTGGCTGACCGCATCAACCACCAGATCAAGTTCCGCGAGCGCTGGAGGCCTTTCTGCCCGTCGATGCTCGACACCGTTGCGCCACAGATGATCAAGATCGATCACCCGGCACCATTCATGACCTTTACCTTCGAAGTGGCTGAAGAGTGGAAGACCCGCGTGCCGGAAGTCGTCCACGAAGACGGCACGTCCCGGGCCCAGGTGTTGAAGCGCGAATACAACCCGCGCTACTACGACATGATGAAGGCGCTGGAAGTGCTGACTGGTAACGGCGTGTCGCTGAACACCTCGCTCAACCGTCGTGGCGAACCGATGATCTGCTCGCCGACCGACGCCTTGAACATGTTCTTCGGTTCCGACCTGCAGTACCTGATCATGGAAGACATTCTGGTGGTCAAAGAAGGTGCGGACGCTTATGACACGCTCGGCTGAGCGCCATGTGCTGCAGTTCTGCCACGGCTATGACGGGCCGTTTCTGGACTGCGCCCGGCAGTACGCCAGCCTGTTCGCGGGGACCGGTTATCGAGTGACCACGGTGTTTCTGACCGGGGCTGCCGATGCCGAAGTCGCCGCGAGCTGTGCTTCCGATGAAGTGCTGTTCATGGAATACAGCTCCAAGGCCATTCGTGGCCTGAAGCTGGGCGCCATCGGCGATCTGCGCAAGATCGCCGCCTCGCGCAATTTCAGTTTTTGCATTGCTCACCGTTTCAAGCCGATCTATATCGCCTTGCTCGGCACCTCGTTGCCGGTCATTGGCGTGCATCACGCGTTTGGCGATTACCAGCGCGGTACCCGCAAACTGTTCGCACATATTTTCCGCAAGCGCCTGAGCCTGCTCGGGGTCTCCGATGCGGTGCGTGACGACATGCGCCGTTGTTTGCCGAAATGGCCGGTCGAGCGGATTCAGACGCTTTATAACCGTATCGATGTGCAGGCGTTGCAGTCCAGTCAGGTATCGGTTCGTGAGGCCCGGGAAACCCTCGGTCTGTCGATGGATGCCTGGATCGTCGGCAACGTCGGGCGCCTGCATCCGGACAAGGATCAGGCCACGCTGCTGCATGGTTTTGCTGCTGCATTGCCGGGGTTACCGGCCAACAGTCAGTTGGTGATCCTTGGCAGCGGTCGGCTGGAGCAGGATCTCAAGGCCATGGCGCGTGAGCTGGGTATCGGCGATCGCGTGCTGTTCCTTGGCCTGGTGCCCGAGGCGCGTCGCTACTTCCGCGCTTTCGATGTGTTTGCCCTGAGCTCCGATCACGAACCGTTCGGCATGGTATTGCTGGAGGCCATGGCTGCCGGCGTGCCGTTGCTCGCCACTGCGTGCGGTGGGGCCAGGGAAGTGGTTGAAGGCGTCGGCATTCTGTTTCCGCTGGGCGATGCCGAGCGTTTGGCTCAAGGGCTGCAACATCTGGCCGCGATGGATGACCAGCAACGTCGCCAGTGTGCCGAGCTGATGTTCGACCGCTTGCGTGAGCGCTTCTCCGATCGCGCGGTGCGCGACGCTTTCTGGCATTTGCCGCATGTCACCGAACTGGCACCGAGGGGCTGATGCTCAACCGATTTGAAGGCTGGCGCGAACGTGGCTGGGCGCAGGTCGACGCCTCGACGTATGCACAGGCCTGGCAACGTTTTGGCGGCAGCGTCGCGACTCATCCCCTGGTGGTCGAACGTCTGGCACAGTTGGCTGACATTCCGGTGCGCTATCTGGCCTGGGAACAGGATGGCGAAGTGAAAGCCGCCATCCCGACCTGGGGTCGCGACCTGGCACTGTCCAAGGACGTGCTCAAGCGCAGTGGTAAAAAGGGCCTGTTCGACCTCGGCAATGCCGAGCTGATCCTGCCGGCCGCCGCCGATGCCCAGGCACCGTTGCGTCATCGCGGACGTTACCTGTCGGCGCTGAGCGAAGGCCGTTTTACCGGCATCAAGCTGCAGGCCGAACAACTGGCCATGGCCCGGACGCCTGAAGAACTGTCAAAGAAGTTTCGCTACAACCAGCGCCGCGAATTGCGTCTGCTGGAAGAAGCAGGTGGTGTGGCGCGGCCGGTTGCCGAGTTTTCCAGCCGCGAACTGGCGGCGATCTATTGCGACCTGTTCCAGCGTCGTTGGGGTTTCCCGGCCACCGGAGCCGAGCGGATGGGCGAGGTGATCGAGCTATTGCGCGAATTGCTCATAGGCTCAGTGATTTTCCTCAACGACGCACCGATTGCAATTCAACTGGTATACCGCGTCGAGGCGCCGGAGTGGATCAGCGTCGAGTACGTCAACGGCGGTGTCGATCCCGAGACCCGCGAATTCAGCCCCGGCAGCGTGCTGAGTTTTCTCAACACCCAAAGCGCCTGGGAGCATGCACGCGCGCTGAATAAACCTCTGCGGTTTTCCTTTGGTCGGACCGACCGTGAGTACAAGGACCGCTGGTGCAATTCTGTGCCGGTCTTCACCGTATGAGCCAAGCCATGAGCCGTAAACAGCAATTGCTCAAGCGCCATCGGCGCAATAAACGCATAAGCCTGATGATTGCGCTGATGCTGTTGATCGCTATGGGGGTGCTGGTTGCCTGGTGGCTGCCGCTGGTGCTTGCGGTGCTGGGCTGGGTTGCCCATGAGGCGTGGTTCGCCGACCATCTGTTTTATTCGCCAAAAGACGATTACCAATACAGTTTCCCGCCTTATACCCCGCAGCCCAAGATTTATCTGGACGGTGAGCGGCTGCGTCTGGATGAGGGCGTCATGTTGGTCGATGACGCTACACTGGTGCTGGCGTTGCGGGTGAAAAGCACGTGGCTGGGGCGCTTTATCGATCCTGTGGTCGAGTTGGCGGGTGGCGATAATCCCGACCGGCAAACCTTTGAACGCGGTGTAAATGGCCTGCGTTACCTGAACCTCACGGGGCAGGCGCAAGTGCTGTCGCAAGGTGAGCTGCGATTGCGCGGGCGTTTCTGTCGATTGCTCGGCGAGCCTGTGCTCTGGGCGCTCGAGCATCCGGACTACCGCCGTCAGCGGGTGATGGTGATTGCGCCCCACGCCGATGACGCCGAACTGGCCGCCTACGGTTTGTACAGTCAGGCCGATGAGGCCTGGATCGTCACCCTGACCGCAGGGGAGATCGAAGCCGGGCACTATCAACAGATGGGCTTGAATACGGTCGAGGCGGCGCGCCTCAAGGGCCGTTTGCGGGCTTGGGACAGTATCGCTGTGCCGCGCTGGGCCGGGGTGCCCGAGGCTCATTGCGTGCAGTTGGGGTATTTTTGTCTGCAACTGGCGACGATGCAGGCCGCTCCAGCCACGCCGGTGGGGTCGCGAGAAGCGGATTTGAGCGACACCCGGTTTTTTCGTCAACTGAATCCATTTGTCCTGCCGGGTGATGTCGACGGTGCGCCAACCTGGAATAATTTGCTGGCTGACTTGCGTGAGCTGTTGCTGCAAGCCCGTCCGGAAGTGATCGTGCTGCCGCACCCGACCCTCGACCCGCATCCCGATCACATCTGTGCTCAGGAAGCGGTTCTCGAAGCGTTGAAAGGGCTGGAATGGCAGCCGACCACCGTACTTGGCTATGCCAACCATCTGCACGACAATGATCGTTGGCCGATGGGTGATGCGAGTCATGGTATCGCCCTGCCGCCGGCATTCGATTCGGTAACGCCGATGCAGCCCTGCTGCCTGCCAATTGCTTTGGAGCGCCAGCGTGATAAAGCGATGGCGTTGGGTATGATGCACGACCTGCAGCCGCCCATGCCGTTCAAGCGCCGTTTGCGACGGTTGATACAGTGGCTGCTGGCCAGTAGAGTGCCATCCGTCTATGGAAAGAACGATTTCTTTCGTAAAGCGGTCAGACGCCACGAGTTATTCTGGGTTTTGAAGCATGATGAAACATCTGTAAAGCAGAAATGAAGCATCACGCGGCCTAGCATGGTCGCGCATTCAAGCAGTAGTGAGTATTTCTGTGATCAATCCATGCCCGCGTATTCTTTTCCTGATCCCGTACTTCGGTCATTGGCCGTTCTGGATGCCGTTTTTCCTCGAGAGTTGCCGACGCAACCCCGATATCGACTGGTTGCTGTTCAGTGACTGCGGTACGCCCGAAAATCTTCCGCCCAATGTAACTGTCGAGGCAATGAGCTTCAGTGAGTACTGCGCGCTGGTGTCGCGACGGCTGAATATCGACTTTGCGCCTGAGGCGGCGTACAAGCTCTGCGACATCAAGCCGGCTCTGGGTCATATCCATGTTGACCGCCTGCAAGGCTATGATTTCTGGGCGTTCGGCGATATTGATCTGGTGTACGGTGACCTGCGAAGTTATTTCACCTCTGCTCGGCTGGCCAGTTATGACCTGTTCTCCACCCATGAGCGGCGAGTGGCGGGGCATCTTTGCCTGATGCGCAACACTGCGCGCAAGCGTGAGTTGTTCATGCAGATCAAGGACTGGCAAAAGCGATTTACCGATCAGGCGCATCACGCACTGGATGAGGGCGCATTCAGTCGAATCTTCCTCTGGCGCAAAAATTTTCCCGAGCCGTTGTTCACCCTGGTGGGCAAGTTCAATCCCTGGCGTCGTCGCAGCGAGTTCACCGAGGCGTTCAGCACCCCGGGTGGCTGCATCAAGTGGCACGACGGCACGGATGATTTTCCGCATCAATGGTATTGGCGCAATGGCTGTTTGAGTAATGATCGCGATCGCGATGGCGATCGCCGGTTTCCGTATTTTCACTTCGTCTGCTGGAAACGCAACGAATGGTCACGGTTGCCTCCACCCGATCCGGCCGAGGTCAAGCGCATCGCCGCCGAGCCGGCGTGGGTCATCGATGCGACTGGTTTTCACCGGGGAGAGTTATGAGTCAACGGTCAAAGGTTCTGCAATTGCAGCCTGACTACAACGTCAAAGCCCATGATTTTGCCGACTTGGCGGAACAAATCGTCAAGGCGTTGCCGAGCGATCGCTATGAAGTGGTCGCGGCGTTCCTGCGCGGCAAGCCCGGTCCTGGCGAGGCGGTGAGCCGCGCTGACCGTTCGGTGTATTTCGAGTTTTCCGACAAGTCCCTAAAGGGCATGCGCCTGCGTGCGATGTGGCAGTTGTACAAGTTCTGCCGCAAAGAAAAATTTGACGTGGTGATTTGCAACCGTTTCAAACCGGTGAACATGATGCTGGCGCTCAATCGCTGGTTGAAAGTACCGCTGTGCATCGGTATCTCCCATGGTTTTGGCGAGTACGACCGGTTTTACCGGCGCCGCCAGACCCAGCGACTGGTCGATCGCCACTGGCGCTTTGTCGGCGTGTCGCCGGCAGTCAAACAGTACCTGCTCGATTGTGACTGCGGCTTTACCGACAAGAATACCTACGCGATCACCAACGCCATTGACATCGAGCAGGCTGAAGGTTTGCAGCACAGCCGCGAGCGTGCTCGCGAGTTGCTGGGCATCGAGCCGTCGGTGCGTCTGGTCGGTGCATTGGGGCGGTTGGTGCCGGTCAAGGGCCACACCTATCTATTGCAGGCTTTTGCCGCGCTCAAGGACAAATACCCGAACACCCAACTGGCAATCATCGGGGCGGGGCGTGAAGAATCGCGCCTGGCTGCGGAAATCGAACACCTGGGCCTGAACGGTCGCGCGTCTTTGCTGGGGTTCAAGGAAAATGCCTTGCAGTATGTTCGCGCGTTCGACATCTGGACCATGCCATCCCTGGCTGAAGGCTTGGGGCTGGCGTTGCTCGAAGGCATGAGCGGGCATCTGCCGGTAATCGCCTCGAATGTACCGGCCATGTTGCCGCTGATTCAGGGCGCAGGCGGTCTGGCGATTACCCCGGCGGACGTGCCGACGCTGGTCGCTGCGCTGGATAACTACCTGGGGCTGTCGGACGACGAGCTCAAGGCCAAGGGCGAACAGGCCTACCGTTATCTCCAGGAACAACACGATATCGAGGTGTTCCGCCAGGAGTACCTGAACCTGATCGACTCCGGCTTGAGTCAAGCCCGCAAGGAACAACAATGAGCGACGCCCAACCCCTCGTCACGGTCATTATCGCGTCGTACAACCACGGCCGTTATATCGAGGAAAGCATTCTCAGCGTCCTCAACCAGACCTATAAAAATATCGAACTGCTGGTCATCGATGACGGCTCCAGCGATGACAGCGTCGATCGGATCAATGTCTTGCAGGCGCAGCACGGTTTCGATTTCCGGGTTCAGCAGAACCAGGGGTTGACCAACACCCTCAATGGCGCCATCGCGCGCTCAAAGGGGAGCCTGATTGTGCCGTTCGGGTCCGATGACATCATGCTGCCGGAGCGTATCGCTACTCAGGTGGCGTACATGGATGGCAAGCCGGAGGTCGGGATCTGTGCCGGCAACATCGAGCTGATCGATGCCGACGGCAATCTCTATCCGGAGAAACGTCAGCGTCGCGACGTGCCGTTCCGTCGTCTTGATTTCGATGACATGTTCCTGGAGCGCAAGCCCTATCCGCCAGCACCAACGCTGATGATCCGCCGCGAAGCGCTGGACAAGGTGGGCGGCTTCGATCCGAACATTCGCCTGGAGGACTTGCTGATCGAGTTGAAGGTGACCCGCGCCGGTTACTTCATCGATGGCTTGAATGTGCTGATGGCGCGCTATCGCAAGCACGCCACCAACTCCTACAAGAATCACCGCTTCATGATCGACAACATCCTGCGCTCCTACGCGCTGTTCAGCGATCATCCGCTCTACGACGAGGTGCGTTACAAGTTCCTCAGCTCGATGTTCCTGAAAGCCGCCAATCGCGATCGCAAGTTGGCGCGGGAGCTGCTGGCGCAGATACCATTCAAGGCCTGGAACAAGAAGACCTGGCGCGGTCTGGGGCGGTTGTATTTCTCGCCGCTGGAAAAAGACTGATTCATTCTTGAGGCGTACTTGGTAGCAACTGGCGCAGCCTGCGCCAGCTGCTACATAGACTGCATTATCAATGCTTCAGCGAGCGATATTCTCGGCGAAAGGTCGAGTATCAATGAGCCCTTGCCGGGTGCCCTCCGGCCAGCACTTGCCTGTGCAGGCTATCGACCGCGGATTTCGACGCCGTCACGGCGTATCCCTGCAGTAGCGCGTCAAAATGGTCCTCGAACAGCCAGCGCCGATCCTCGGTGTAACGCTGCATATGGCGCAGATTGCGCTGGCGCAGGGACAGGCTCAACGATGACGGATAGATGCGCATGTCCGCCAGATCGATCAGGCCGAACTCACCATCGTCCAGTACCAATACGTTGCCCAGGTGCAGTGAGCGGAAATAAACACCTTGCTCATGCAACTGCGCCATGAACTTGCCGAAACGTTCTACCAGCGCCTGACGCACAGCTGGGGCGGTAATGGCTTGGAGAACCTGACGCAAGGTGCTGCCCGGCAGTGGCGTGTAGTGCACGGCGCTGCTGCCGTCATTGAGACGGTACAGATCCAGAATTTGTGGGGTCGGGATCCCCTTGTTACGCAATTGCTCGCTGTTGGCGGCAAAACGTTCGGAATAGGGGTTGAAGCTGCCCGAGGTGTACCAGCGGCGGCGCCGGAACAGCTTGAGGAAGCTGCCATCGATCAGGCGCAGGACTTTGGGGCCCAGGCCATCTTCTTCGATCACCTGAGCGCTGGCGGTCAACTGTTGCAGTGCCGTCGAGGTCAACGTCTTGACCGGCATCGCTGACAGGCGCCTGGCTCGCTGGTTGATGCTCAGCGCGGCGATCAGTGCCAATGGAATCCATAGCAGGAACCAGTGTTCTTTGGGCCGGGAGATGATCCCGCCTCCTTCGGTCAGGCCTGCCCCGATGCCGAATACCAGCCAGGTCGAGGCGATGATGAACAGCGGTTGCAGGCGATTCCGCCAGCTGCTCAGCAACCCCCAGGCCTGGAAAAACAACCATGGCAGCAGCCCGAAGATGCCGACGTAGTAAAGCACGCCCAAGGCGAAGCTATGAGGTTCCTGCAAGGCGTAACCAATACCCGGGTCGAGGGTCAGGCTGGCGTTGTAGCCATGACCTATCCACGGGTGATCGGCAATTTTCTGTAGGGCCAACTGCCAGATTTCGAAACGATAGGAGTCGCCGCGTTCGATGATCATCTGCGAAAGCAGCAAGGCGACCGCTGTCCCGCTGATAAACAGGGTGCCCAGCAGTACGATGGTGCGACGGTTCCAGCAGATGAAACTCAGCCAGAATGCAGCCAGTGTCAACGCAACCAACGGCGTTCTGGAGCCAGTGGCAATCACCGCGGTGAACATGATCGCCATCGCCGGGATACTCAGCCAGAGCAGCTGGCGACGTTTGCAGGTCATGCTCAGGCTCAGCCAATAGGTACAAAAGAAGCCGAATACGTGGGAGCTGAGGAGCGGATTGTCGAATGCGCCGCCACCGATCAGGCGCATGCCCGGTTCGTAGATGTGGGCAAACATGAACAAGTTGTAGGCCGAAGCGATCAGCCCCACCACCGCGGCACTGAATAGCAGGGGTTGAACGATGTCGCTACGGTAACGCACCAGCACATAGCAGCCAGCGAACAGCAATAGTGTGTGCAAGGAGGGTTTGAACTGGCTAGCGACACGGTGCTCCATCGGCGGTCCCCAGCTCAGGCTGAGCAGCGCCCAGGCGACGAACAGCAGCAGCGCGACAAAGATTGGCTCGCGGAGCAACTCTTTGAATTCTCGCGGACGCAGGCAAAGGGCAATCATCGCTGGAATGCTGAACAAACCATAAAAAAGCTTGTGATAGAGGCTGCGACCCGGCAGAAAGAACAGTGCACACAGAAGCAGAAAATAGCCGAGAGGAAGAATCCAGAGGCAAATGAAATCGAAGATTCGATTGGACGTGCTGTTGAAACCACTGAGTTGCATGCTGAAAGATTCAATCCTGAAGTTGATCGGCTATCTCGGGGGTGATGGCTATTTGATGCTGAATATGACGCCTAACAATAACAGCCTTTATGCGATTGCCAGAACCCTGAAGAAGCTGTGCTAAAGTCAGCGTCCTTTTTATCGACATTCGCGTGATATGACCGACTCCAGTCTCGCTGCAAGCCCATCGAGCTTGAAAATCTACTTCCGCCTGCTCGGCTATGTCCGGCCGTACATCAGTCTGTTCCTGATCAGCATTGTCGGCTTTCTGATTTTCGCTTCGACTCAGCCTATGCTCGGCTACATCCTCAAGTACTTCGTCGACGGGTTGTCCAACCCTGAAGCTGTGCTGTTTCCAAGCGTGCCGTACCTGCGTGACCTGCAACTGCTGCAGGCGGTGCCCTTGCTGATCATTCTGATTGCCGCGTGGCAGGGGCTGGGATCTTATCTGGGCAACTACTTCCTCGCCAAGGTTTCCCTCGGGCTGGTTCACGACTTGCGGGTGCAGTTGTTCAACAACCTGCTGGTCTTGCCCAACCGCTACTTCGATAAGCATAACTCGGGTCATCTGATTTCGCGCATCACCTTCAACGTGACCATGGTCACGGGGGCGGCTACAGATGCGATCAAGGTCGTAATCCGAGAAGGCATGACGGTGATCTTCCTGTTCGCCTCGCTGCTGTTCATGAACTGGCGCCTGACACTGGTCATGGTTGCGATCCTGCCGTTGATCGCCTTGATGGTGCGTACCGCCAGCAAGAAATTCCGCAAACAGAGCAAGAAGATCCAGGCAGCCATGGGTGACGTGACCCACGTGGCTTCGGAAACCATCCAGGGCTATCGCGTGGTGCGCAGCTTCGGCGGCGAAGTCTACGAACAGAAGCGCTTCTTCAACGCCAGCCAGGGCAATACCGACAAGCAACTGCGCATGACCCGTACGGGCGCCATCTATACGCCGCTGTTGCAACTGGTGATTTACAGCGCCATGGCGGTCCTGATGTTCCTGGTGCTGTTCCTGCGCGGTGATGCGTCCGCCGGTGACATGGTGGCCTACATCACCCTGGCGGGCCTGTTACCCAAGCCGATCCGCCAATTGTCCGAAGTCAGTTCGACCATTCAGAAAGGTGTCGCCGGCGCCGAGAGTATCTTCGAGCAACTGGACGTCGAACCCGAACTCGATAAAGGCACCGTCGAGCGCGAGGCCGTCAGCGGTCGGCTGGATGTGCGCCACCTGAGCTTCACCTACCCGGGCACCGAGCGGCAGGTACTCGATGACATCAGTTTCACGGTAGAACCGGGGCAAATGGTGGCGTTGGTGGGGCGTTCGGGCAGTGGCAAGTCGACCCTGGCCAACCTGATTCCACGCTTCTATCACCACGACAAGGGCGAGATCCTGATCGATGGCGTTGAAGTGGAACAGTACAAACTGCTGAATCTGCGCAAGCACATTGCTCAGGTGACCCAGCATGTGACGCTGTTCAGCGACACTGTGGCCAACAATATTGCGTATGGCGATCTGGCCGGTGCACCCCGTGAAGACATCGAGAAAGCGGCAAAAGACGCCTACGCGATGGACTTCATCGCGCAGTTGCCCGAAGGGCTGGACACTCAGGTCGGTGAGAACGGTGTGTTGTTGTCCGGTGGTCAGCGCCAGCGTCTGGCGATTGCCCGGGCCCTGCTGAAAAATGCTCCGTTGCTGATCCTCGACGAAGCCACTTCTGCCCTCGATACCGAATCCGAGCGGCATATTCAGGCCGCACTGGATCAGGTCATGAAAGGCCGGACCACTCTAGTCATCGCTCACCGTCTGTCGACCATCGAGAAAGCTGACCTGATTCTGGTCATGGATCAGGGCCGTATTGTGGAGCGCGGCACCCATGCAGAACTTTTGGCGCAGAACGGTTACTACGCCCGCCTGAACGCCATGGGCCTCGACGCCCCGGCTGAAGATATCGCCTGACCGTTGCGAGGGTGAGCCCGGCTCACCCTCGCGTTCACCGGCGTGCAACGCGTCCCGGTGCTTGTAATCAGCCCTTTACGCTTTGACCATGCCGAAATAAATCTCGACAACGCGCTTGTTTAAGGTTCGCTCAACTGAAGCGTCGCTGACCGGGCGGGATCGACATCAGGATCTGCAACGTGCGGACGCTGTCGGCGGCTATCGGTATTTCTGCTCAATAAATGAGCAGAGCCTCTTGCCAATTCATCCGGTTGCAGCCGTCGCGCTAGCCAGCGCCAACCCTGTGCTAATATCGCGCCCCTGTTCATTTTGTATGTGGGTTGCTCCATGAAGTTGTCCATGCCGCGATTCGATCAAGCCCCTGTCTTGGTGGTCGGCGATGTCATGCTCGACCGTTACTGGCATGGTGGTACCTCACGGATTTCCCCTGAGGCACCGGTACCGGTAGTCAAAGTCGAGCAAATCGAGGACCGCCCGGGCGGTGCCGCCAACGTTGCCCTGAACATTGCCGCTCTCGGTGCGCCGGCCTCGCTGGTCGGCGTGACCGGCGACGACGAGGCTGCCGACAGCCTGGTCAATAGCCTCAAGGGCGCCGGCGTGCGAGCGTTGTTCCAGCGCATCGCGCACCAGCCAACCATCGTCAAGCTGCGGGTGATGAGCCGCCACCAGCAATTGCTGCGTATCGACTTTGAAGAACCTTTCGCAACCGACGCCCTGGCGCTGGGCGAGCAAGTCGACGAATTGCTCGAAGGCATCAAGGTGCTGGTGCTGTCCGACTATGGCAAAGGCGCGCTGAAAAACCATCAGGTGCTGATCCAGGCCGCCCGTGCCCGTGGGATTCCAGTGCTGGCCGATCCCAAGGGCAAGGATTTCTCGATCTACCGCGGCGCGAGCCTGATCACCCCGAACCTCAGTGAATTCGAAACCATCGTTGGTGGTTGCGCCGATGAACACGAGCTGGTGAGCAAGGGCGCGCAGCTGATGCACGACCTTGACCTCGGCGCCTTGCTGGTGACCCGTGGCGAGCACGGCATGACCTTGCTGCGCCCGGATCATCCGGCGCTGCACCTGCCAGCTCGTGCCCGCGAAGTGTTCGACGTGACTGGCGCCGGTGACACGGTGATTTCTACCCTGGCAGCGGCGATCGCCGCTGGCGAAGAACTGCCCCACGCGGTGGCCCTGGCCAACCTGGCGGCGGGCATCGTCGTCGGCAAGCTTGGCACCGCGGCCATCAGTGCCCCGGAATTGCGTCGTGCAATTCAGCGTGAAGAAGGTTCCGAGCGTGGTGTGTTGGGGCTGGAGCAGCTGTTGCTGGCAGTCGACGACGCACGTGCACACAACGAGAAGATTGTGTTCACCAATGGCTGCTTCGACATCCTGCATGCCGGCCACGTGACCTACCTCGAACAGGCGCGTGCCCAAGGCGATCGTCTGATCGTGGCGGTCAACGACGATGCGTCGGTGAGCCGCTTGAAAGGGCCGGGTCGGCCGATCAACAGCGTCGACCGTCGCATGGCTGTACTGGCCGGTCTGGGCGCGGTGGATTGGGTGATCAGCTTTCCTGAAGGCACACCGGAAAACCTGTTGCGCGAGGTCAAGCCGGACGTACTGGTCAAGGGGGGGGACTATGGCATCGAGCAAGTAGTCGGGGCGGACATCGTCACCGCTTATGGCGGGACAGTGAAAGTGCTGGGGTTGGTGGAAAACAGCTCGACCACAGCGATTGTCGAGAAGATCCGCAACCATTGAAGTGGACGTCTTCCGTTTTGTGCGGTATATGGGCGGTTTTACCCTGCGGGTATAACCGTTCCTGTTGATGTCGGCGGGTACGAACCCGCGCTTAGCTGCTTTTGTCTCGGTAATGAATGTATGAAAGTCATGCTTCTGGTGATGGACGAACAACGAGTCATTCTGGATCGGCTGTATGAGATCGTGCAGCAGAACTGCGATGAGTGTGTCGTCTATCGTCTGAGCAAAAAACAGCAGATGAAACTTGGTCCGTTTCTCGCCTCGGTCAATTATCAGAACTTCGATCGGGTCGTGATTTTCTCCAGAGTCAAGCGTCTTGCCCCGCAGCTCAGTGTTCTAAAATGTATTCCCGGTCTGATTTTCCTCGAGCATGACGCCTATCAGAACTACATGCCCGAGAGTAAATACCTACGGGTATATTCGCGCCTGTACAGCCGTCTCCCAAGTGCTCGCGTACTGGTTTCTGGAGCTATTGTTGCGCGTCGGTTGCAAGCTGAAAATATTGATGCAGTGTTCGTTTCAAAAGGATATGACGAACAGATGCTGCATAACATGGACGGTGTTCGAGACATTCCGATCGCTTTTCTGGGCAGTCTGAAAAGTACCGAGTATGCGCAACGCAAGGCACTCCTTGAAGCGCTTTCTCAGCGCACTGGCATGCTGGTCACCCGCACCAAGTCAGGCACCGAATACCTGGAAATGCTCAATCGCATCAAGATTTTTGTCAGTGCCGATATCGGCATGAACGAATTCATGATCAAGAACTTTGAAGCGATGGCGTGTGGCTGTGTACTGTTGGCCTGGAGCCAGGGCGAAGAAGACGAGTTGCTGGGCTTTCGGGATATGCACAACACGGTGTTCTATCGTTCCGAAGATGAAGCTGTGGAAAAACTCGAGCTATTGCAAAGTGATCCTTTGCTGACGGCCCGTATCGCCAGTAACGGACAGGCATTCGCGCAGAACCAGTATTCCTTTGCCCGGGTGGGGCGTACGCTGGCCACCGAGATACAGCGTAAAATGCGTCCTTGGCAACCACCTTCATCGCTCACTCGCCTGTGGGTGAAGGTACGCCACGGGCTGAAGGTTCCGGAGTAGATGATGGAATATCAAAAGCCTCAAGCCGCTGAGCAAGTAGCACTGGATACGATGCCTGGTGGGCACCAGTCTGTTATGGATGGACTGCCCGAGGAGCTGAAAGAGTGCTTGCGCAAGGCCGCTCGTGTTGTGCTTATAGCCAATAATCCGGCTATCACGTCGACCGATTTTCAAGCGTTGAATATAGGCATTGATGACGTAGTGGTCAGCTTCAACACCTGTATTAAATCGGGACTGCTTTGCCCGCAGAGCGTCAATGTATTCGTGCATGGTTTCAATGCGCCGGACGCGTACTTTTTCGGCCTCCCCTATGGGCCTGAAGTACAGCGCTTTTTTGAAAACGCTGGCGGGCGTTGTTTTACGATGCTGGTGGGAAGCACGGAGGCAATGTGTCCTTTGCCGCGAGTGGCTCTTTATTGGGAGCGTATACCGTTACCGGCATTGTGGAACTATCCGGTCGATCGACCAGGAGGTAAACGTTATGTTGGACCGTCCACTGGTTTCAACGCGCTGGTGCTGTTCGATTGGCTGCGCAGTCACGCCGGTTATACCTACCAACTGATGACATTAGGTTTTTCCAACGAAGCGGGAAAACTCTGGGGCGGGCATGCCTGGGACTATGAGCGGGACTGGTTGCAGAAGTCGGACGTCATCGTCGTACCTCTGCAGCCTCGTAGTTGGTGGCAAGTATTGCTTCGTCGCAAATAAATCATGGTTTGTGACTGGTCGCTACTAGAGCGCCGAAAAGGCTCGGTTTTTTCAGGGGTGTTGTCGAGTGTTAAATATTGCGGTGGCTTTTTTTGGTATTCCAAGAAATTCGGAAATCTGCTTTCCCTCCATTCAAGAAAATGTTCTTGCGCAGCTGCCTTCGAACAGCAACGTAAAGTGCTTTTATCATCTCTATAAAATCGACGAAATCCAGAACGCACGTTCAGGTGAGAGAGGGGAGCTGACAGCGGACAACTATGAGGTCTTTGAGTCTATGACCGGCCGACTCACCTCAACGGAAGGTGTTCTGGAACATTGGAATTTTGAACAAGTAAAAGCACTCGGCGATACGTGGGCTGATGAGCACGCATCACTTCGCAACCTGATCTATCAGCTGAATTCGCTGCACACCGTCACCGCCATGATGGAGTCCTTCAATCCTGATTTCGTAGTATTCGTGCGACCGGATAATTTCTATCACACTCCGCTTCCCACTTATGTGTTCAAGCACCCCAATGCCAGGCGGTTGAATACTTACATCCCTGATTGGCAGTGGTGGGGAGGATTGAACGATCGTTTTGCCATTTGTGGACGGGATACCTACATGGCTTATGGGAAAAGGATTGAGCACATCTTCGACTTCTGTAAAGCGACAGGAAGGAAGTTACATTCCGAACGGCTGCTCAAATACGTTCTGCAACAGGCAGGCGCCAGGATCTGCACCATGGATACCAAGGCGTCCCGTGTTCGTATCACGGGTGCATTTGCTGATGAGTCGTTCTCTCCCAAGCGGGGTATGGGCAAGCGCGAGAATCGCTACTTTCATCTGTTTGCGCAGTTTCGCACGTTCATGGACAGGCAACGATCGGACAAGACGGAAGCCCCGTGAGAGGTGGTTTTGGAACGTACCTCCACTGTAAGAATCGCACTGGCGTCCACGACAACTTCACAATTATTTACGCAGTGTTCCCTGCACCAGCCTCACCAGTCGCAGAGCCTTGACGCTCAGTTGTTTCAACCCTTGTTGCCGGGCTTTCGGTACCCCCACCCCTTGTTGTGCAATCCAGTCCTTCCAGCGAATGCGTTCTTCGCGCACTACCCAGCCTTCTTGGATGGCAAAGCTCTCTGCCAGATACAGTCCACGGGTACTGGCCGGTAAAAGCTTATCGCGCTTGAGCGTATACAGCTCGGGAAGGGGCACCCCATCTTCAAGTGGCATCAGATACAAATCGGGACGTTTGCGATCGAGCCGGGCCACCAATTGATCGCCCTCCAGCCGTTCGTCCACATGGAACAGGCTCAGGGATTTGGCTTCCTTGGGCACGTCCAGGCGCAAGTCATAGATCAATTGCAGCGACGCGGTCGGCAAATGCACATAGGCCCGCGGGCGCTCGATCAGCGGCATGTTGGCGCAGCGCACCGGCCGCGCCGAGCCGGACAGCGGTGTCAGGCGAAACGGCAGGGCTTCGCGGTAATGCAGGGCGGACGAGTAGGGCGCGGGCAGCCAGGTGTCGTTGAAACGCCCGCTGAGCCAGCCTTCCGGGGTTTCCAACAGGCACTCTTCGGCGATTTCCTGGGTCGCCGTGTGCAGTGGCAGGGTCAGTTCATGGGCCGGTACGTAACCCGAGATCAGTTTGAGCACCACATCGCCGCGGTCCTGCCGACGCTGACGCACCAACACCCAGTAATCGCGATTCTGCCAATGCAGGGTCAGGCGTACCGAAACCCCAAGGTTCGCCAGTTCCAGGGCAAACCGCTCGCTGTCGGGCACCGTCACCGGGCGGCGACGTTGCAAAGTCTGGGAGAAATTCAACGGCATCCCGACGCTCTGGTAACTCAGGCCTTCGGGTGTCGCTTCGACGAATAACGGCAGGGTCTTGAAGTTGCTCGGGTTCTTTCTTATCAGCGTACGCGGCATGTCGGCTCCTGCTTAAGGCCGCGTGGGCGGCGTCAATGGCTAGGGTCTGTTGACGTTTGGCGTCGCGGTCGTCACCAAACGTCAACAGACCCTACGAAGGACCTGCGCAACGGTCGCAACGTTGTGGGCGAGGTGCAGCGGATTGATGGTCCCGACAATGGCACTGGCCACACCCGGGTGTTCAAACAACAACTCGAAGCTGGCGCGTACCGGGTCCACGCCCGGGCTCAAGCAAACGTGGCCGCTGGCCAAGGCTTTTTTGACCAGGATCGCTTTGCCGTGAGCAGCAGCATAGTCAATGACTGGCTTCTCGTTCTGTTCGTTCAGATTGTAGGTGACCATCGCGCAATCACCTTGTTCCAGAGCCTTCAAGCCGCCTTCGACGGTTTTGCCGGAAAAACCGAAACCGCGAATTTTGCCTTCGCGCTTGAGTTCGGCAAGGGTCGCATAGACCTCGCTGTCATTGAGGATCGCCAGGTCGTTGCCGTCGGAATGCACCAGCACCAGATCGATAACATCCGTTTCCAGCCGTTGCAGGCTGCGTTCCACCGAGAGGCGCGTATGGGCGGCGCTGAAGTCGTGGTGCGACTGGCCGTCGGCAAATTCTTCGCCAACCTTGCTGACGATCACCCAGTCCTGACGTTGACCCCGCAGCAACGGGCCAAGACGCTCTTCGCTGCGGCCATAGGCCGGCGCGGTGTCGATCAGGTTGATGCCCAGGTCGCGCGCGAGTTTGAGCAGCATGCGCGCTTCGTCATCGCCGGGGATCTGGAAGCCGTTGGGGTATTTCACCCCTTGATCGCGGCCAAGTTTCACCGTGCCCAGGCCCAGGGGCGAAACCAGCAGGCCGGTGCTGCCCAAAGGGCGATGCAGATCGTGCAGGGTTGGTTGACTCATGGCAGCAGTTGCTCCCAGGCAGGGACGCCCATCGGCGGTTTCGGCAGTTCCGGCAGTGGTGCCGGATGGCTCGGCTGGATGCCGTCGCGTTGCAGTGCGGCGAGGACCCGGTCAGCGAAGTCCGGCGCCAGGGCCAGTTTGGTCGGCCAACCCACCAGCAGGCGATCTTGCTCGGCGAGGAAGGCATTGTCCGGGCGGGTCAGGCCTGATTGCAGCGGCTCGGCGCGCTCGACCCGCAAGGTCGCCCACTGCGCGGTGCTGAGGTCGATCCATGGCAGGAGATTGCCGAGTTCTTTTTGCGCGGTGGCTATCTGCGCTGCAGGATCGCGGGCCACGCCTTCGGCTTCGGCGATGTCGCCTCCCAGGTACCAGACCCATTGGCCATCAGCGGCCGGGTGGGTGGTCACGGTGATGCGCGGCTTCGGCCCGCCGCCCAGGCAATGGGCGTACAGCGGTTTGAGGCCCGGGCCTTTGACGATGATCATGTGCAGGGGGCGGCGCTGCATGGCCGGCTGACTCAGGCCCAGCGCCGTGAGCAGATCGGCGGTGCCGGCCCCGGCGCTGAGGACGATGCGCTGGGCGCGAATCTCGCGTTCGTCGACTTTCAAACCGATCAGTTCGCCGTTTTCCAGCAGCGGTTCGATGTGCTGGCCGGCCAGTAGACCGTCACCGGCCAAATCGGCCAGGCGCTGGATCAGGCTTGGCACGTCAACCACCAATTCCGCCAGGCGATAGACCTTGCCCTTGAAACGCTTGTCTTGCAGGGCTGGTGGTAGCTGCTCGCCCTTGACCTGATCGACCCGCCCGCGCACGGCTTTGCTGGCAAAGAAACTGGTGAGGTTGCCGGCGAGGGTGCCGGGGGACCAGAGGTAATGGGCTTCGGACAGCAGACGCACGCCGGACAGATCCAGCTCGCCGTCGCCGGCCAGCGCTTCACGCCAGCGACGCGGCATATCGGCAATGGCTTCCGAGGCGCCGGTCAGGGCGCCGTGCAACGCGTACTTGGCGCCGCCGTGGATGATCCCCTGGGACTTCACGCTCTGCCCGCCACCGAGGCTGGCGCTTTCCACCAGCACGGTCGAAAAGCCCTGGCGGCGCAGGCGCGCATTCAGCCAGAGGCCGGCGACACCAGCGCCGACAATCAGAACGTCGGTGGAAATAACGGATGGCATGCAGCGACCTCAGTGTTCAAGACGAGGGCGCAGTATACAGACTCGAAGAAAAGGGGATTGTTGGTGATCAATCGGATGGATGCAAAACCTGTGGGAGCGGGCTTGCTTGCGAAAGCGGTGTGTCAGGCAACAAAGATGTTGACTGACAGCCCCTCTTCGCGAGCAAGCCCGCTCCTACAATGGATCGCACTTCGGGTTTTAATGCCCGGCGGTTTTGGAGAAGAGCTGGATGACTACGACACCCAATACGATGAGCGCCATCCCCAGCATCGCCGGCACATCCAGCTTCTGCCCATAGATAAACAGCGCCGCGACGCTGACCATCACGATGCCCATGCCGGCCCACACCGCGTAGGCCACGCCCACCGGAACACTGCGCACCACCAGGGTCAGCATCCAGAAAGCAATACCGTAACCGACGATGACCAACAGCAGCGGCAGTGGCGTGCTGATACCTTTGACCGCTTTCATCGAAACGGTGGCGATCACTTCGGCGCAGATGGCGATGGCCAGGTAGTAGTAGGCGGTCATGGGTCGATCCTCGTATGAAGTGTTGCTCTCTGAGGTCGGCATTCTAGAGATTCGCCAGATGCGGTAAAGTCATTACCTATCTGATCTGGAGATGGGTTGAGCCATGAACATGCAATGGAATCTGGAACAGCTGCGCTTGTTTGTCAGTGTCGCGGAACAGCGTTCGTTCTCCGCGGTGGCGCGGGATCAGCGCAAGGCACAGTCGGCGGTCAGCAGTTCGATTGCGCTGCTGGAAGAGGACCTGGGCGTCAGTCTGTTCGATCGCAGCAGTGGTCGTCAGCCGAAACTCACCGAGGCCGGCACCGCGCTGCTTGAAGAGGCGCGAGAAGTGCTGCGCCAATGTGAACGCCTCAATGGTCGGGCACTGGCGATGATGCGCGGCCAGGAAGCGAGCCTGCGTGTGGCTCAGGATGAGGCGATGCCCTATCAAGCAGTGGTTGAAAGCTTCGAGGCTCTGGCAGAAAAGTTTCCCAGCCTCGAAGTGCAACTGACCAGTGCCGCCCAGGGGGATGTCGCGCGCAAATTGGTGGAGCGCCGGGCCGATCTGGGCTTGCTGTTTTATCACGAGCAAATTCCCGAAGCCCTAGAGCGGCGGGTGCTGGGTAGCGTCGAAATGGTGACGGTGTGCGGTGTGGGGCATCCCATGGCGAAGCAGGCGCACGTCGATTGCCAGCAAATGGCGCAGCATCGACAGTTGCTGATGTCCACGCAATCCAGCGTCTATCCCGGCAGCGAGCCCGCCAGCCCGCAGGTCTGGCGCGCCGACAGTTTCTATGTGATGGCTGAATGGGTGATGCGCGGCCTTGGTTGGGCCTGGTTGCCGCGACATGTGGTGCAGTACCCGGCGTATCAGAATCAGATGGTCGAACTGGCCAGTGAATGGACGCCGCCGGCCTTGATTGTCGAACTGGTCTGGCGTCGCGATGAGCCCCTCGGCCCGGCGGCCCGTTGGCTGGCTGAACGTTTTGCCGTGCACTTGCAGGCGATCGGCTAAAAAACCGATAAACTCCGCCGCCATGAATAGAACTCTCTACACCGCGCTGTTTTACCTGGGGCTGCCATTGGTAGCGATTCGGCTTTGGCTACGGGCGCGCAAGGCGCCGGCGTACGCCAAGCGCATTGGCGAGCGGTTCTCCCTCGCGCTGCCGGCGATGAAACCGGACGGCCTCTGGGTGCACGCGGTGTCGGTGGGCGAAAGCATCGCCGCGGCGCCGATGATCCGCGCCTTGTTGCAACGCTACCCGACGCTGCCGATCACCGTGACCTGCATGACGCCGACCGGGTCCGAGCGCATCCAGGCACTGTTCGCCAACGAGCCGCGCATTCAGCACTGCTATCTGCCTTACGACTTGCCTTGCGCAGCCAAGCGATTCCTTGATCGGGCCCGGCCGAAACTGGCGGTAATCATGGAAACCGAGCTCTGGCCCAACCATATCCACCAATGCGCCAAGCGCGGGATTCCCGTGGCGCTGGCCAATGCACGACTGTCCGAGCGTTCGGCCAAAGGCTATGGCCGCTTCCATAAACTGACCGGGCCGATGCTCGCCGAGATGAGCCTGTTCGCGGTGCAGACCGAAGCCGAGGCGCAGCGCTTCCGGGATTTGGGCGCGCGCCCGGAAACCGTCGAAGTGACCGGTTCGATCAAGTTCGACCTGACCATCGACCCGCAACTGCTGCAACGTGCCGCCGAGTTGCGTGCGCAGTGGCAGGCACAGGAGCGCCCGGTGTGGATCGCCGCGAGTACCCATGAAGGCGAAGACGAAGTGGTGCTGGCCGCTCATCGTCGTCTGTTGGCCAATCATCCTGATGCCTTGCTGATTCTGGTGCCGCGCCATCCGGAGCGTTTCAACCCAGTGTTCGAATTGTGCCGGCAGCAGGGTTTCGCCACGGTGCGGCGTTCGACGGGCGAGCCGGTTACCGCAGGCACTTCGGTGCTGTTGGGCGACACCATGGGCGAGTTGCTGTTTCTCTATGCGTTGGCCGACAGCGCGTTCGTCGGTGGCAGCCTGGTGCCGAACGGCGGCCATAATCTGCTGGAGCCGGCGGCATTGGCCAAACCGGTGCTCAGCGGGCCGCACCTGTTCAACTTCCTCGAAATCGCCGCGCAGTTGCGCAGCGCCGGGGCGTTGGCCGAGGTCGATGATGCCGAAGGTCTGGCGCTGGCGGTGCAGCGGCTGTTCGAATTGCCGAGCGATGCGCAGCGGATGGCAGAGGCGGGGCTGAAAGTGATGCGCACCAATCAGGGCGCGTTGCAGCGGTTGCTGGATGGGTTGGGGCGGTTGATCGACAAGTCCTGAATTTGTCACTGCTCCTTTGTGGCGAGGGAGCTTGCTCCCGCTCGGCTGCGAAGCAGTCGTGGAATCAGCCGATGTGGTCTACCAGACAGACCGCATGCTCAGGGTTTGGGGCCGCTTCGCAGCCCAGCGGGAGCAAGCTCCCTCGCCACAGAGTTTTCTTTTATTGGGCGGGATTAGCCCGTAACTGCTCCGCCGCAGCCTTGGCCAGATCCGGCGGCAGGAAGTCCTTGTCCGGGTTGTAGTCGGCTTTGAGGTAACGCGTCAGGTCCTGCAAATCCCCCGGGTTCAACGTGCCGGCGGCCTGCTTCAAGCGCAGGTTGTCGAGGATGTAGTCGTAGCGGGTATTGTTGTAGTTGCGCACCGAGGTGTACAGCTGACGTTGGGCATCGAGTACGTCGACGATGTTGCGCGTCCCCACCTGATAACCGATTTCGGTCGCTTCCACCGCGCTCTGGTTGGAGATGATCGACTGCCGGCGGGCCTGCACCTGCTCGACGTCGGTGTTCACGGCGCGGTGCAGGTTGCGGGTGTTCTCCACGACCTGACGACGCAGGGCTTCGCGTTGTTGTTCGGTCTGAGTCAGCAGCGAATAGGACTCACGCACCTGCGAGCTGGTCAGCCCGCCGCTGTAGAGCGGGATGCTCAATTGCAGGCCAACCGTGCGCTGCTCGACATCGCCACCGTAACGCACGCCGTTCGGGTTCGGGTTGGTAAAGCCGAGGGCGTCGTTGTCACCTTTCTTGTATTGCGCGACCGCATCCAGGGTGGGCGCATGCCCGGCCTTGCGCTGCTTGAGGGTTTCTTCGGCGGCGCTTACTGCATAGTTGCTGGCCAGCAAATTCAGGTTCTGTTTGGCGGCGGTGTCGACCCAGGCCTTGGCGTCGTTTGGTGCCGGCGGCAGGATCGGCAAGGTGTGGACAATGCCCTGAATCGAGTTGTACTGACGGTTGGTCAGGGTGATCAGCGCTTCGAACGCGTCATCCACCTGGCGCTGAGCAAGAATCCGGTTGGCCCGCGCCGTGTCGTAACTGGCTTGGGATTGCAGCACGTCTGTCTTGTCTGACAGGCCAACGTCGAAGCGCTCGTTGGACTGGTCGAGTTGACGCTTGAATGCCGCTTCTTCGGCCTTGGTCGAGGCCAGGGTGTCCTGGCTGCGCAGCACGTTGAAGTAGCTTTCGGCACTTTGCAGAATCAGGTTCTGTTCGGTGGCCGAGAGTTGCAAGGCTGCCTGTTCGTTGACGTCCTTGGCGGCTTGCAACTGGAACCAGCGATCGGCGCGGAAAATCGGCTGCGCGAGAGTCGCCTGGTACACCGTGCCGCTGCGGGTCGAGGTCAGCGATGGCTGGTCGAGCGAGGTGCGAGTGTTGTTCAGGTCGGCACCGGCAGACAGGTTGGGCAACAGGCCGGCGCGAGCCTGGGGCACGACTTCCTTCTGGGCGCCGTATTGGGCGCGGGCAGCGGCGATATCGGCGTTGTTGTCCACCGCTTCCTGATAGACGCTGACCAGGTCAGTCTTGGTCGATAAGGGCGCTTCTGCTGCCCAGGCCATTCCATTGGACGCACAAGACACGGCAAGGGCCAGTGAGAGTTTGCGCAGCATGAGGCCATCCCTAAAAATTACGCTGATAATTTGAGCGCCAAGGCTACGGCGCGGCGCCCTGCAGCGTCAAGGCGCGGCACGGCGTAGCGAGTGTAGTTGCACGCAGGCACGGCAACAATCCTGCAATTGCGCCATTCATCATGGTGTTTGCTGCGGAGTTGGCGTTCTTTGCCGGTTGTGTCTAGACTGGCCGGGTTCTTGTCGGGGTGCCTTGCTATGAGGCTGAGATCGAATAATTTCGGATCCCGTTGAACCTGATCAGGTTAGCGCCTGCGTAGGGAACAAGATTTCTCGTCACCCGGCGAGTCCTCTTGTGCTTCGTCCGGGATGTTGTTCGACAATCGAACACCCCTCGAGCACTGAGCACAGCACTGCTGGTTTTCCCAGCGCCCGTGCGTCCATTCGTTTACAGGTTCGCTCCGACAAAAATCCACTGCCTGGATGTGTGTCTGGAGAGCCCGTGATGACTACAAAATCAAAAATCGCAACCAACCTGAGTGACTCGGCCAAGGTCGATCAGCAATCGGTTCAGCCGTTTACCCGCTCGCAAAAAATCTATGTCCAGGGCACTCGCCCCGACATCCTCGTGCCGATGCGCGAAATCAGCCTGGACGTGACCCCGACCGACTTCGGCGGTGAAATCAACGCGCCGGTGGTGGTGTATGACACCTCGGGCCCGTACACCGACCCCAACGTCATCATCGACGTGCGCAAAGGCCTGGCCGATGTGCGTTCACCGTGGATCGAGTCCCGTGGCGATACCGAGCGTCTGCCGGGTTTGAGCTCCAACTTTGGCCAGGAACGCCTGGCCGATGCGGAATTGACCAAACTGCGTTTCGCCCACGTCAACAATCCGCGCCGCGCCAAGGCCGGGGCCAACGTCAGCCAGATGCACTACGCCCGCAAAGGCATCATTACCGCCGAGATGGAATACGTTGCCATCCGCGAAAACATGAAGCTTGAAGTGGCCCGTGCCGCAGGCTTGCTCGACCAGCAACACGCCGGTCACAGCTTCGGCGCCAGCGTGCCGAAAATCATCACGCCGGAATTTGTCCGTGAAGAGATCGCCCGCGGTCGCGCGATCATTCCGGCCAACATCAACCACACTGAACTGGAACCGATGATCATCGGCCGTAACTTCCTGGTGAAGATCAACGGCAACATCGGCAACAGCGCACTGGGTTCGTCCATCGAAGAAGAAGTGGCGAAACTGACCTGGGGCATTCGCTGGGGTTCGGACACGGTCATGGACTTGTCCACCGGCAAGCACATTCACGAAACCCGCGAATGGATCATCCGTAACTCGCCGGTGCCGATCGGTACCGTGCCGATCTACCAGGCCCTGGAAAAAGTCGGCGGCGCCGCTGAAGACCTGACCTGGGAGCTGTTCCGCGACACGCTGATCGAACAGGCCGAGCAGGGCGTCGACTATTTCACCATCCACGCCGGCGTACTGCTGCGCTATGTGCCGCTGACCGCCAAACGTGTGACCGGCATCGTTTCCCGTGGCGGTTCGATCATGGCCAAGTGGTGCCTGGCGCACCACAAGGAAAACTTCCTCTACACGCATTTCGAAGACATCTGCGAAATCATGAAGGCCTACGACGTCAGCTTCTCGCTGGGCGACGGCCTGCGTCCGGGCTCGATTGCCGACGCCAACGACGCGGCACAATTCGGTGAGCTGGAAACCCTCGGCGAGCTGACCAAGATCGCCTGGAAGCACGACGTGCAGTGCATGATCGAAGGCCCGGGTCACGTGCCGATGCAGTTGATCAAAGAGAACATGGATAAGCAGCTGGAATGCTGCGACGAGGCGCCGTTCTACACCCTCGGCCCACTGACCACCGACATCGCCCCAGGCTACGACCACATTACTTCGGGTATCGGTGCGGCGATGATCGGCTGGTTTGGTTGCGCGATGCTTTGCTACGTGACGCCGAAGGAACACTTGGGCCTGCCGAACAAGGATGACGTGAAGACCGGGATCATCACCTACAAGATCGCCGCCCATGCTGCCGACCTTGCGAAGGGGCATCCGGGCGCGCAGATTCGCGACAATGCCTTGAGCAAGGCGCGTTTCGAATTCCGTTGGGAAGACCAGTTCAACCTGGGCCTGGACCCAGACACCGCGCGTTCGTACCACGACGAAACCCTGCCGAAGGATTCGGCCAAGGTCGCGCACTTCTGCTCCATGTGCGGGCCGAAATTCTGCTCGATGAAGATCACCCAGGAAGTCCGTGAATACGCGGCCAACCAGCGGATCGAAACCGTCGATGCCGAAGTCGCCCAGGGATTGGCGGATCAGGCCGAGCGGTTCAAGCAGGAAGGTAGTCAGTTGTACAAGAAGGTTTGATCTGATCCGCAGCGCCAGCCTTTCGAGGCTGGCGCAGCTCTTGTAGGAGCGAGGCTTGCCCGCGAAGGCGGTTTGTCTGACACACCGCTTTCGCGGGCAAGCCTCGCTCCTACAGGTTGTGGTTACAACAACATATGTTCCTCTGAGATAACACCCCTTGAGCATTCAACCCAGCACCTACTCCCCGGATACCGCGGTGCCGAGCGACAAACGTGTCTTCGGCGGCCGTGATCTGTTTTCCCTGTGGTTCTCCCTTGGCATCGGCCTGATGGTGTTGCAGACCGGTGCTTTGCTCGCACCGGGTCTGGGCCTGTCTGGCTCGTTGCTGGCGATTTTTCTCGGCACGCTGGTCGGCGTTCTGTTGCTGGCCGCTGTCGGTGTGATCGGCAGCGACACCGGCCTGTCGTCGATGGCCGCGCTTAAACTCAGCCTGGGCCGTCATGGCGCGAGCCTTCCGGCGGTGTTGAACCTGTTGCAACTGATCGGTTGGGGTTCGTTCGAAATCATCGTGATGCGCGACGCTGCCAGCCTGCTCGGCGCCCGCGCATTCAGCGAAGGCAGCCTGCTGTCGAATCCGCTGCTTTGGACAGTTTTCTTCGGTGGTTTGGCGACGTTGCTGGCCGTCAGCGGGCCACTGACCTTCGTGCGCAAGATCCTGCGCAAGTGGGGCATCTGGCTGCTGTTGGCCGCGTGTATCTGGCTGACCTGGAACCTGTTCGCCAAAACCGACCTTGCGGCGTTGTGGGCGCAGGCCGGTGATGGTTCGATGCCGTTCGCCGTGGGCTTTGACATTGCGATCGCCATGCCGCTGTCCTGGCTGCCGCTGATTGCCGACTACTCGCGGTTCGGCAAGCGTGCGAAGAATGTCTTCGGCGGTACGGCGCTGGGCTTCTTTATCGGTAATTTCTGGCTGATGAGCCTGGGCGTGGCCTACACCCTGGCGTTCGCGCCGAGCGGTGAAGTGAATGCCTTGCTGCTGGCGTTGGCCGGTGCAGGTTTGGGGATTCCATTGCTGCTGATTCTGTTGGACGAGTCGGACAATGCCTTTGCCGATATTCACTCGGCGGCGGTGTCCAGCGGGATTCTGTTGCGCTTGAAAGTCGAGCATCTGGCCTTGGCCATCGGCGTCATCTGCACGCTGATCGCCTGCCTGGCGCCATTGGCCCAGTACCAGAACTTTCTGCTGTTGATCGGTTCGGTGTTTGCGCCGCTGTTCGGCGTGGTGCTGGTGGATCACTTCATCCTGCGCAAGCGCAGTGGCCAGGTAGCGTCAGCTGCATTGCGCTGGCCGGCGTTGCTCGCCTGGTTAGGTGGGGTGAGCACCTATCACTTGCTGGCCAATCTCTATCCGGACATCGGCGCAACCCTGCCGTCGCTGGTACTGGCAGGGCTGCTGCAACTGCTGCTCGGTCGAGCCTTCAGCTACGGCCGGGAAACAGCTCAGGCTTGAGAATACCGTTCAGGCGCGGGTAGGGGATCTTCAGTTCGACGTGGCCCAATGCGTAAGGCGCAAGGGTGCTCACTTCGTACTTGAGGATCACCCCGCCGTAGGTCAGCGCCACATTCTGGGTTTTCACGAAGGGCCAGCTCTTCACGAACTCCGGTTCCTGATCGAGCTTGGTGCTGATCAGCCAGCTGTTGTGCGCCACTTGGGCGGCTTTCCAGAACGCTTCTTCCTGCCCCGGAACCAACATATCCGACAGTGTCAGCACTTTATGCTGTTGACGTGAATAGTTGATGAAACCGCGGCCCGGCGTGCCATGGGCACCGCCGGTGTCCAGGTAGCTGGACAATTCAACGATCACCAAGCCGTCATGCTGCTCACGTACCTTGGCTTGCAAGTAGCTGCTGTAGCGCGGGCCTGCGCTGCTCAAGAACTGCTCGCGATACGCCGCCAGCGTGGGCGCTACGGGGGCTTCGGGTGAGGTGCGGGTCATTTGCAGCAGGCGTTTTTCGATGATGCCGTTTAGTGCAGGCTCATCGGGGAAACGCAGCGTATCGATATTCACCAACGGGCATTCAGGGTTGGCACAGCCTGGTTTCAACTGTTCCGATGCGTCGCGGGTAGTTTCCAGCGGCGCTCGATAGTTGGGCTGGAACAAACTCTGGCACGCACCCAGGGTCAGGGCGATGGCGGCCACGGAGGCAATCTTGAAAAGCGACATGGGCGTCCTTTACGAAACAGGGGAAGGCGAAAAGTTACCCGCTTCGACTCTCAACGAAGCAGTCAGTTCGCCACTAAGCTAATTAGAGTTGGTTTCACCCTCACCGTCTATCCCGCTGACTGGAAAGGGGCTGCATCAAACATCGCGGGCGCGTTAGGATGGCGCGAAGTCGAGGTTGCAAGTAACAAAAAGGAGCCTCGTAACGGATTTGCAGTAAACGAGGATTGTCATGACTGATTTTGCCAACGCCATTCCGACCGCCGTTGATATCGTTCGGCGCGAAAAGTGCTACGAGGGCTTCTACAAGCTCGACCGCGTGCACTTGCGTCATGAGTTGTTCGCCGGTGGCATGAGTCGCGAGATCAATCGTGAAGTGTTCGTGCGCCACGATGCGGTGTGTGTGCTGCCGTACGATCCGCAGCGCGATGAAGTGGTGCTGATCGAGCAGTTTCGCGTCGGCGCCATGGGCAAGACCGACAACCCGTGGCTGATCGAACTGGTCGCCGGTCTGATCGACAAGGATGAAGTACCGGAAGAAGTTGCTCACCGCGAAGCGCAGGAGGAAGCTGGGCTTGTATTCGGGGCGCTCTGGCCGATGACCAAGTATTTTCCATCGCCGGGCGGTAGTAACGAGTTTGTGCATTTGTACCTGGGGCGTTGCGAGACAACCGGGGTTGGCGGCCTGCATGGGCTGGAGGAAGAGGCAGAAGATATTCGCGTCACGGTCTGGGCGTTCGAAGATGCCCTGCAAGCCGTACGCGACGGACGTATTGCCAACGCGGCAAGCATCATCGCCTTGCAATGGCTGGCTTTGAACCGCGTTGAAGTGAGGGGGTTATGGTCGTAAACAAGCTGCGCGATCGCTACCGGATCGACCTCGTGGGGTTGCAAGCCTCCTGCGAGGCCAACTACGCGCGCCTGATGCGACTGCTACCGGACATGCGTAGCGAGCCGCAGGCGCGGCGCATTGCCGTGACCCACGGCGACCAGATGCTGGGCGTGCTGGCCCTCGAAGTGCTGCAGGTTTGTCCGTACACCACGACCCTGCAAGTCCGCCAGGAACACAGCCTGCCGTGGCTGCCGGTGCCGCAACTTGAAGTTCAGGTGTATCACGACGCGTGCATGGCCGAAGTGGTCAGCGCTGAACATGCACGACGCTTTCGCGGCATCTATCCTTACCCGAACGCCGCGATGCATCAGCCGGATGAAAAAGCTCAGCTCAATCTGTTTCTGGGGGAATGGCTGAGTCATTGCCTGGCTTGCGGTCACGAGTACGCCGTTGTGCGCTAAGAGCCCTGTGTAGTTGTGAACTGCGTCCGGTTCACAGATTTCCTCTTTTGATCGTCCCCCAGCATAATTGCGGCACTTACCCATCCCGTGATCACGCCCTGGGAGAACGCCTTGCCGAGCGTATCCACATTGACCACCGCCGATCCGGCGTTGCTGGTGCAACTCTCCGACAGCCATCTGTTTGCCGAGGCGGACGGGGCGTTGCTGGGCATGAATACCCGCGACAGCCTGCAACAGGTCATTGAGCTGGTATTGAAGCAGCAGCCGCAGATCGATCTGATGATTGCCAGTGGTGACCTGTCTCAGGACGGGACGCTGGAGTCATATCAACTGTTTCGCGACCTGAGCCGACAGATCGATGCGCCGGCACGCTGGATTCCCGGTAATCATGACGAGCCGCAGGTCATGGCTGTGGCGGCGGTGCAGAGTGCGCTGCTGGAGCCGGTGGTGGATATCGGTAACTGGCGGGTCACGTTGCTCGATTCGGCGGTGCCGGGGTCGGTGCCGGGGTATTTGCAGGATGAGCAATTGCAGTTACTCGCTCGCTCGTTGAGTGAGGCACCGGAGCGGCATCATCTGGTGTGTTTCCATCATCACCCGGTATCGATCGGGTGTGCATGGATGGAGCCCATTGGCTTGCGCAATCCAGAAGCATTATTCGCGGTGCTGGATCGCTTTCCACAGGTGCGTGCGGTGTTGTGGGGGCATGTGCATCAGGAGATTGATCAGCTACGCAACAATGTTCGCCTGATCGCATCGCCCTCGACCTGCATTCAGTTCGAGCCGGGCAGTGATGATTTCAAGGTGAGCGAGCAGGCGCCGGGGTATCGGTGGTTGCGGTTGTTGCCGGATGGCCAGCTCGAAACAGGCGTTGAGCGCGTCACCGGTTTCGATTTTCAGGTTGATTACGGTTCCAACGGTTACTGAACATACAGAAAGACCGCGGCGCGGTCATCGCGAGCAGGCTTGCTCCCACATTGGAATGCATACCCCTGTGGGAGCGAGCCTGCTCGCGATGGCGTCCGCCAAGGCAACCTGATTTTCACGCATATCCCCGATTTTCCCGACACCCTGTAAACTGCGCCTCTTTACCCGACGCACAGGGAGCTCAAATGTCTGGTTCGATCCTTTATATCCACGGTTTCAACAGCGCGCCGGCGTCGAAAAAGGCCTGTCAGTTGATTAATGTGATGGAACGGCTGGGCTTGAGCGATCAGTTGCGTGTGCCGGCCTTGCATCACCATCCCCGCGAGGCCATCGGTCAGCTGGAGCAGGCGATTGCCGAGCTGGGGCGGCCACTGCTGGTCGGCAGCTCACTCGGCGGCTACTATGCGACTCACTTGGCCGAGCGCCATGGCTTGAAAGCCCTGTTGATCAACCCTGCCGTCAGCCCGCACCGGATGTTCGACGGGTTCCTGGGGACGCAGAAAAATCTGTATACCGATGAGACTTGGGAATTGACCCACGACCATGTGACGGCCCTGGCCGAGCTGGAAGTGCCGGCGCCCAAGGATCCGCAGCGGTTTCAAGTATGGTTGCAGACCGGCGACGAAACGCTGGATTATCGCCTCGCCCAGCAGTATTACCGGGCCTGTGCCTTGCGCATCCAGGCGGGCGGCGACCATAGTTTCCAGGGTTTTGCCGGGCAATTGCCGGCAATGCTGAGTTTCGCCGGCATCGGCGCAGATTTGTATCAGGCGATTGATTTCACTGCACTGTGATTTGTCGCCTCTTTTTCACAGAACACTTTTTACAGGCGGACGACGAGACCCCATGGCCACTCCCAGCGCTAGCTCTTATAACGCAGACGCCATCGAAGTCCTCTCGGGCCTCGACCCGGTGCGCAAACGCCCCGGCATGTACACCGACACCAGTCGGCCGAACCACCTTGCCCAGGAAGTCATCGACAACAGCGTCGACGAAGCCTTGGCCGGGCATGCGACATCGGTGCAGGTCATCCTGCACGCCGATCACTCTCTGGAAGTCAGCGATGACGGCCGTGGCATGCCGGTGGACATTCACCCGGAAGAGGGTGTGTCGGGTGTGGAGCTGATCCTCACCAAGCTTCATGCGGGCGGCAAGTTTTCCAACAAGAACTACCAGTTCTCCGGCGGTCTGCACGGGGTGGGTATTTCTGTGGTCAACGCCTTGTCGACCGAAGTTCGGGTACGTGTAAAACGCGACGGCAACGAATACCAGATGACTTTCGCTGACGGTTACAAAAAGACCGAGCTGGAAGTGATCGGCACCGTCGGCAAGCGCAACACCGGCACCAGCGTGTTCTTCGCGCCGGACCCGAAGTATTTCGATTCACCGAAATTCTCCATCAGCCGCCTCAAGCACGTGCTCAAGGCCAAAGCCGTTCTGTGCCCGGGGCTGCTGGTCAGTTTTGAAGACAAGGCCACCGGCGAGAAAGTCGAATGGCATTACGAAGACGGCCTGCGCTCCTACCTGGTGGACGCGGTCAGCGAATTCGAACGCCTGCCGGACGAGCCGTTCTGCGGCAGCCTGGCCGGTAACAAAGAAGCGGTCGATTGGGCGTTGCTGTGGTTGCCCGAGGGCGGCGACAGCGTTCAGGAAAGCTACGTCAACCTGATCCCTACAGCCCAGGGTGGTACGCACGTCAACGGTCTGCGTCAGGGCTTGCTCGATGCGATGCGCGAGTTCTGCGAGTTCCGCAGCCTGTTGCCGCGCGGTGTGAAGCTGGCGCCGGAAGACGTCTGGGAGCGCATCGCGTTCGTCCTGTCGATGAAAATGCAGGAACCGCAATTCTCCGGTCAGACCAAGGAGCGCCTGTCATCCCGTGAAGCGGCGGCCTTTGTTTCCGGTGTGGTCAAGGATGCCTTCAGCCTGTGGCTCAACGCCCACCCGGAAACCGGCATGTTGCTGGCGGAACTGGCGATCAACAACGCCGGCCGTCGTCTGAAGGCCAGCAAGAAGGTCGAGCGTAAACGCATTACCCAAGGGCCGGCACTGCCGGGCAAACTCGCTGACTGCGCCGGGCAGGACCCGATGCGCTCCGAGCTGTTCCTGGTGGAAGGTGATTCCGCCGGCGGTTCGGCCAAGCAGGCGCGGGACAAAGAATTTCAGGCGATCCTGCCGTTGCGCGGCAAGATTCTGAATACCTGGGAAGTCGACGGCAGCGAAGTGCTGGCCAGCCAGGAAGTGCACAACATCGCCGTGGCCATCGGTGTCGATCCGGGCTCGGCGGACATCGCTCAGCTGCGTTACGGAAAAATCTGCATCCTCGCCGACGCCGACTCCGATGGTCTGCACATCGCCACGTTGCTCTGCGCCTTGTTCGTCCAGCATTTCCGCCCGCTGGTGGATGCCGGTCACGTCTACGTCGCCATGCCGCCGCTGTACCGTATCGACCTGGGCAAAGAAATTTACTATGCCCTGGACGAGGCCGAGCGCGATGGCATTCTCGATCGTCTAGTAGCCGAGAAGAAACGCGGCAAACCACAGGTCACCCGATTCAAAGGTCTGGGTGAAATGAACCCGCCGCAGCTGCGCGAAACCACCATGGACCCGAACACGCGGCGTCTGGTGCAGTTGACGCTGGAAGATTTCGACGCGACCTCGGAAATGATGGACATGCTGCTGGCGAAAAAACGCGCTGGCGATCGCAAGTCCTGGCTGGAGTCCAAGGGCAACCTGGCCGAGGTTCTGGGCTGATGCGATTTGGCTGGGCCCTGGCGTGTGCGTTGCTGCTGACCTCGGTAACGGTTTCGGCGGAGCCTGCACCCGAGCTGCGCTTGTTATCCGAGCATGCCGTCGACGGCATGCTCGGCGGCAATCTGTCGGGGCTGGCCCAGTGCGGCAAGGATCTGTGGACCGTTTCGGATCGTGACGATGATCAAATCTATCGCCTCGACACCCGCAACAACACCTGGCAAGCCGAAACCGTGCGCATCGACGTACCCCTGCCGCCCGACAGCGGTTTGCCCTGGGGCTTGCGTTCGCGGACCTGGGCGGCGTCGTTCGTGCGGGGCGGGGACCTGGATTTCGAAGGCATCACCTGCGACAGCGCTGGCAATCGTTACATCGTCAGCGAAGCGCACGCGGCGGTGTTGCAAGTTCCGCCAATCGGACCTGCGTCCTGGCTGAAAATCTCGCCGATGCTGGTACGCGAAGCACGGGCCAGCGGTATGTTGCTGCACTTCAATGCGTTGTTCGAAGGGCTGGCGATCAATCCGGCCGGTGACACGCTGTGGCTGGCTGCCGAACGTGAGCGCCGCGGTTTGCTGATGATCAAGCGTCAGCAAACGGTCTGGGACTGCAAGGGTGGTTGTGTGCTGCTGAGTGAAGCCGGAGTGGAGATGCAACCAGCACAGTTTCCCAAGGCCCGCGCGCGCTCTCGGGATTTTGCCGATCTGTCATTGTTCGACGGCAAGCTGTTTACCCTTGAGCGCAATGTCTTTCAGATTTGCCGCCGTGATGCAGTGACAGCCAAGGTGGAGCGCTGCTGGTCGTTTGCCACCGAGGCCTTGCAGGAAAACCGTCGTTATTCACAGGCCTATGGGCTGGCGGAGGCGTTGATCGTGGACGCCGACGGCGCCTGGATCGGCATCGACAACAATAACGGTGCGCGAGCCGATGGCGAGGTACGCCCGATTGTCTGGCGCTTTGCCGTGCCTGAAGGCGGCTGGAGTGCCAAGCCATGAGTCAGCAACCGCCGGGCAAGCGCGCCGGTCGGGTGTTGATGGTGCTGGCCTGGTGCGCCGCGCTGTTTCTGGCGACGAGGTTCTTCGGTCAGTGGGAGGAGCGTCAACAGAATCCCAACACCGTCGTCAGCTCTGAGCAGGGCCAAGGTTTTATCGAAGTGAAGCTGATCGGCAACAGCCAGGGGCATTTTGTTGCTACCGGCCAGATCAACGGCCAGCCCGTGGAGTTCATGCTCGATACCGGTGCGACCGATGTGTCGATCCCGGCCGAAATGGCCGAGCGACTGAAACTGGAAAAAGGCTTCGGGGTGACCCTGAGCACGGCCAATGGCTTGAGCGAGGGCTATCGAACCCGCCTCGACCGGCTGCAGTTGGGCGACATCGTGCTGCGTGACGTTCGCGCGCTGGTGGCGCCCGGTTTGCACGGCAATCAGGTGCTGCTCGGTATGAGCGCACTGAACAAACTTGAATTTACCCAGCGCGGTGGCACCATGCTGCTGCGCCAGACAACGAACTGATGAGGCCCGCATGAGCGACTCCCTTGATCTCAGCCTGGACGGTGTAGAACGCCGGTCACTGGCTGACTTCACCGAAAATGCCTACCTCAACTACTCCATGTACGTGATCATGGACCGTGCCCTGCCGCATATCGGCGACGGCCTGAAACCGGTACAGCGGCGCATCATCTATGCGATGAGCGAGTTGGGGCTGGACGCCGATTCCAAGCACAAGAAATCGGCGCGTACCGTCGGTGACGTGCTCGGTAAGTTCCACCCGCACGGCGACTCGGCGTGCTACGAAGCCATGGTCCTGATGGCCCAGCCGTTCAGCTACCGCTACACGCTGGTCGACGGCCAGGGTAACTGGGGTGCGCCGGACGATCCGAAGTCCTTCGCCGCCATGCGTTACACCGAGGCGCGGCTATCACGTTATTCCGAAGTGCTGCTCAGCGAACTGGGCCAGGGCACTGCGGATTGGGGCCCGAACTTCGACGGCACGCTGGAAGAGCCTTTGGTATTGCCGGCCCGTTTGCCGAACATCCTGCTCAACGGCACCACCGGTATCGCCGTGGGCATGGCCACCGACGTACCGCCGCATAACCTGCGCGAAGTCGCGACCGCTTGCGTGCGCTTGCTGGACGAGCCGAAAGCCACGGTCGAGCAGCTCTGCGAGCACATCCAGGGCCCGGATTATCCGACCGAAGCGGAAATCATCACGCCGCGCGCCGACCTGCTGAAAATCTACGAAACCGGCAAGGGTTCGGTGCGCATGCGCGCTGTTTACCACATCGAGGACGGCGACATCATCGTCACCGCGCTGCCGCATCAGGTCTCCGGCGCCAAGGTGCTGGAACAGATCGCGGCCATGATGCAGGCCAAGCCCTCCAAGGCTCCGCAGATCGCTGACCTGCGAGACGAGTCCGACCACGAAAACCCGTGCCGGATTGTGATTATTCCCGGTGCACGCAAAAACTTTGACCACGATGCATTGATGACCCACCTGTTCGCCAGCACAGAGCTGGAGTCGAGCTACCGGGTCAACATCAACATCATTGGCCTGGACGGCAAGCCGCAGCTGAAAAACCTGCGGGCCTTGCTGGTCGAGTGGCTGGAGTTCCGGGTGCAGACCGTGCGTCGTCGTCTGCAATTCCGCCTGGACAAGGTTGAGCGTCGCCTGCACCTGTTGGACGGTTTGTTGATCGCTTACCTCAATCTGGATGAAGTGATTCACATCATCCGCACCGAGGAACACCCGAAAGCCGCACTGATCGAGCGTTTCGCCCTGAGCGAAATCCAGGCCGATTACATCCTCGACACCCGTTTGCGTCAGTTGGCGCGACTGGAAGAAATGAAGCTGCGTGCCGAGCAGGATGAACTGCTCAAGGAGCAAGCCAAGCTGCAAGCCCTGCTGGGCAGCGAAGCCAAGCTGAAAAAGCTGGTACGCACCGAGCTGATCAAGGACGCCGAAACGTATGGCGACGACCGTCGCTCGCCAATCGTCGAGCGTGCAGAAGCCAAGGCCTTGACTGAGCACGATCTGCTGCCGAACGAGAAAGTGACCGTAGTTCTGTCGGAAAAAGGCTGGGTTCGCTCTGCCAAGGGGCACGAAATCGACGCCACCGGGCTTTCCTACAAGGCCGGGGATGGTTTCAAGGCCTTAGCGCCCGGTCGCTCCAACCAGTTTGCAGTGTTTATCGACTCCACTGGTCGCAGCTATTCGGTCGCGGCCCACACCTTGCCATCGGCCCGCGGCCAGGGCGAACCGCTGACCGGCCGTCTGACGCCGCCGCCAGGGGCGAGTTTCGAATGCGTGCTGATGCCTGAAGACGATTCGCTGTACGTGATCGCCTCCGACGCCGGTTACGGATTCGTGGTCAAGGGTGAAGACCTGCAAGCCAAGAACAAGGCGGGCAAGGCCCTGTTGAGTTTGCCGAACAACGCCAAAGTGATTCTGCCGCGTCCGGTAGCCGATCGTGAGCACAACTGGCTGGCCTCGGTGACCACCGAAGGTCGGCTGCTGATTTTCAAAATCAGCGATTTGCCACAATTAGGTAAAGGAAAAGGGAATAAGATCATCGGGATTTCCGGTGAACGTGTTGCCAGTCGCGAAGAATATGTCACGGACATTGCCGTTTTGCCGGAGGGTGCCACTTTGGTGCTGCAGGCCGGAAAACGTACCTTGTCACTGAAGGCGGACGACCTCGAACACTACAAAGGTGAGCGTGGACGTCGCGGTAACAAACTTCCACGTGGCTTTCAGAGGGTGGATGCGCTGTTCGTCGAAAACCTCAATTAAGCGTCCTAGAGCGCTCGATCTACGATTTAACGCGTAGATCGACGCTTTGCCGCTGGAGTCGGAACGCATATTCACGGATGATATGGCCTTTCAAGCGCCGGCGTAGCTGAGCGTTCTTCATATTTTTTGAGTATTTTCACTGTGGTTAGCCTTGTGGCAGCCACCTGGATGGGACGATGACTGCTCTGCGCCTTCCTTTTATTTTGATGCTCGCCGGCGTTCTTGGCCTGGCGGGTTGCAGCGTTCACCAACCGGTGTCGCTGTATCAGCTGGACAGCGGAAGTCCGGCTCAGCCTGCGCAAAGCGCGGGCATGGCGGTATTGTTGGGCCCGGTAACGGTTGCCGACTACCTGCAACGCGAAACCTTGTTGCAGCGTCAGCCCGATGGCAGCCTGCAAGCTTCGGCTGATGGTCGTTGGGCGGGTAGCCTGTCGTCCGATATTGATCAGCTGTTGCTGCGTCAGGTCGCCGGCCATCTGGACAGTCAGCGCGTTGTCCTGGCACCGGCGACATTAGGCTTCACGCCGGATGTTCAGGTGCTGCTGACGATCACGCGACTGGATTCGGGGGCATCGCAACCGGCGATCCTTGATGCGCAATGGCGCCTGATCGACCGTCGTGGTCAGGTGCGCGATAACCGCATCATTCATCTGCAGGAGCAGCACACTGGCGGGACTGCGGCTCAGGTTCAGGCTCAGGGTGTGTTGCTGCAGCGTCTGGCCGAGCAACTGTCGACTGCGCTCAAGCCGCTGGCCAACCAGCCGCCGATCGCCGAAGCGCCGCGCAAACAGGCTGCCAAGCCTGTGGCACCGGCAGCAGAGCCGGAGAAGCAGCCGAAAATCCCGATGGCTTCGCCGATTCGCACGGATATGGAAGTGTTCAGGTTCTAAGCCTGGATTGATCCAAAGCAAAGCCCGCCATTGATGCGGGCTTTGTTGTTTCTGCAGATTGAGAAATCCAGCGCTGCTGCTGGCCTCTTCGCGGGCAAGCCTCGCTCCTACAAGAGTGGGGCAGTCCCCGTTTGCGCGGCCCCGTAGGAGCGAGGCTTGCCCGCGAAGGCGTCGGAGCAGGCAACAAAGGGGCCGGGTAGACCGCGGCCTTGCAGGTGTATGCGAACTTTGTAGGAGCTGCCGAAGGCTGCGATCTTTTCAGGCGGTCACCAAAAAGCCCGCAGACAATTACTTGTCTGCGGGCTTCTTTTTACCGGGGGACTGGGGTTTACGCCCGGCGTTCGTGCATCCGCGCCAGTTGCCGTTCCAGCATCGACGGATAAGGCTCCATCAAGCGCTCTACGCAACATGCACCTTCAGGGCTGGCGATCGGGCGGATCCGCGCACGCTGGCGAATCAGTGCGTCGTCACTGATCTTGCGCTCCACCAGCAGCAGGTTGCGGCTGTGTTGCGACAGGGCCAGTGCATCCTGAGCGGTTTCGGTCAACAGCAGGTCGATCTGGCTCAGACCGAACAGTTCGTCCCCCAGCGTCAGACCCAACTGCAATTGCAGGGTGATGCCGCTGTCGGCGACTTCGATCTGCAACTGATGACCCAAGGCACGCAGCAACTCGCCGCAGCAGATAGCGTTGGTCAGGTAATCGTCGCCGCTGTCTTCGGTGTGGAACAGCATCAGCGTGCTGCCATCGTTCAGGGTGTGCAGTTCGCTCTGGTAGAGCGAAGCGGCCTGATCGAGGCAATCGCGGTAGCGTTTCAGCAGTTCTTCCAGGCGTGCGCGGGGCAGGCGACGCAGTTGATCCTGTGCGCCCAGTTGTACCGCCAGTACCGCGCTGTGCTGAGGCGCGTTCGATACCTGCGGTTTTGCCACCGGTTTCGGCCCGCTGTTTGTCGAGTCGTCACGCAGGTCGGCAAACGGATCTTCGTCGTCCTCATCATCTTCGACGGTGCTGACAACACGTCGTGGTGCAGGCTTGAGGCCGGCTACAGGCTTGGTTTCGTCGAAACCTGGATCACGCAGGTTGCGCACTTCGAAGGCCGGCTCGTTATCGTCGGCGTCTTCGTAATCGCTGTCGTCGTATTCAGGCTCCGGCGCAGGTTCTGGCTCGGCAGGCTCCGGTGCGAAATTGGCGTGCAACTGACGAGCGAGGTCGCCGACTTCATCCTGACGCTCGGTGGCCGGGGTGTATTCGTCGATATTGCGCAGCCACACCCGCAATTGCATCAGCGGTGTGGAGATATTGCGCCCCAGGCGCAGGCTCAAGGCTAGGGACAGCGCCAGCAGAATCGCACTCAGAATGCCCATGCTTTGCAGGCTGATGGTCATCGGCTGCTGGAACTGATCCATGTCCAGGCTGATGCGCAGTTGCCCGGCAGTCACGTCCTGGAAAGTGATTTTGCTCTGGTACATGCCTTCGGCTTCGCCCAACAGGCCGTGCTTGGGGCGCTGACCGGCTTCGGCGAGGATACGGTTATCCACGCTGTAAATGGCCGCGTGAGCCACCAGTTTGTTCTTGGTCAGGTTGTTGAGCAGCACATTCAGGCTGAGGATGTCATTGGACACCAACAGCTCCGTGGCCGAGGTCGCGGTCTGGGTGGTCAGGCTTTCGCCCAAGGCATCCGCCTGCTCGTGCATGGCCTGCTTGAACTGCAAACCCATCACGCAGGCATAGATCACCAGGGCCAGAGCGACCAGGATCACGTTATGGCTGGCAATGCGCAATGCGATCGGTACACGGCGATGACGCAGTGCCCGGAAGATCAGCAGAAAGAAGTTATCGGTTTTTACTGGCGTGGGCCGGTTCACTTGAGCTCGGCTCTTTGTCCGTGAAGTTGACGCGCAGTATAGCGACAGGCCCTAGACCGTCAAAGCGCTCGCGGTGCCCGATGGTCACTGAAAATGGGTAGAATGCGGTTTTTTTCCACCTGCGGGGGTGCGCCTTGCGCGAAATCGTCCTGATAAACATCACGGGAGTCGACCGTCCGGGTCTGACTGCGGCCATTACCGGCGTTCTGGCCCAGGGTGGTGTGAATATTCTCGACATCGGTCAGGCGGTGATCCACGACACTCTGTCGTTTGGCATCCTGGTTGAAATTCCCGATACCGAACAAGGTAACTCGGTGCTCAAGGACATCCTGTTCAAAGGCTATGAGCTTGAGCAACAAGTGCGTTTCACGCCGGTGTCCGAAGAGGATTACCAGCTGTGGGTCGGCAATCAGGGCAAGAAACGCCACATTGTCACTCTGCTGACCCGCAAAGTGACCGCCGAGCAATTGCAACGCGTGAGCTCGATCACCGCCAAATATGGCCTGAACATCGATCATATCGATCGCCTGTCCGGGCGCATGCCGCTGGACACTCCTGCCGACAAGGGCAAGGGCTGCATCGAGTTTTCCGTGCGCGGCGAGGCGGCGGATCCGCAAGCGCTGCGGGCCGAGTTTCTCAGCGTCGCTCAAGAATTGAACGTCGACATCGCCTTCCAGGAAGATTCGCTTTTCCGCCGTAACCGGCGTCTGGCAGTCTTCGACATGGACTCGACGCTGATCGAAGCCGAAGTCATCGACGAACTGGCCAAGGCTGCCGGTGTGGGCGACCAGGTGTCTGCGATTACCGAGCGGGCGATGGCTGGCGAGCTGGACTTTCGCGCCAGCTTCAAAGAGCGCCTGGCCTTGTTGCAAGGGTTGGACGTCAGCGTGCTGGACTCCATCGGCGCCTCGCTGCGCCTGACCGAAGGCGCCGAAACCCTGTTCGCCGAACTCAAGCGTCTGGGCTACAAGACGGCGATTCTGTCGGGTGGTTTCACCTACTTCGCCAAGCAACTGCAGGCCAAGCTGGGCATCGACTATGTATTTGCCAACGAACTGGAAGTGGTCGACGGCAAGGTGACGGGTGTGGCGGTCGAGCCGATTGTCGATGCGCAACGCAAGGCGGATCTGCTGCGTGAGCTGGCGCATAAGGAAGGTTTGCGTCTGGAGCAGACGATTGCGGTCGGTGACGGTGCCAACGACCTGCCGATGCTGGCGATTGCCGGGCTGGGTGTAGCGTTCCGTGCCAAGCCGCTGGTCAAGCAATCGGCGAAACAGGCGATTTCCACCCTTGGGCTGGATGGCGTGCTGTACCTGCTGGGCTTTCGGGATCGCGACGGGCAGCTCTGAGTTTCAGGTTGTCTGGGCGGGCCTCTTCGCGGGCAAGCCTCGCTCCTACAGGGGTTGCGCGGACCCGTAGGAGCGAGGCTTGCCCGCGAACGCATCACCGCCGATCAAATGCCGGACGCTCAAAGCGACTTCCACAACGAATCAAATTCTTCCACTGCCCCGACCACGCCGTTCCTCGCGGCGTTTTCGTTTCTGGCTGTCTCAAGCGAACGGTAGGCAAACTGATTAAAGCTGTTGGTACTCGCCACCCGACGCTCCAGCCCGGCCCGGCGTTCCTCGCCGTTGGTATTGATCAGCACCTTATGACCTTCCTGGAACGGCAGGCGCGGGGTGAGCAGGGTGGCCGGCAGGTCGATGGCGCTGATGGCGGGCAGCAACAGCCCGCGCAAGTACTGACTGTGCTCGTCGTCGGAGCGCATCAGTTGCAGGCCGCAGGGTTCGGCGCAAGGCGCGACTTGCTCGATCCCCATCTGCGTGCCACCGCCCCGCACCTGGCGGATCCAGCGCACCACTGCAATGCTCCAGCCTTGACCGGCAGCATCCTCGATACCGACCATTTCGCCAGCCTGTAGCTCGGCGGGCACCGCGCCGGGCCAGGCCAGGCAATAGCCGCCAGGGCTGTGATTGATCACCGGCAGCACATAGGTCGGGAAATGCTGTTGGCGATCGGCTGCCTCGTGGCTGTCATCGTTTTGAAGGTGCGGGTATTCGATCTCTTCGTAGGGCAGCAGCGTGTCTGCGGTGCCATGGGGGGCGGCGTCGAAAGCCTGGTTCCATTGGTCTTTGGCGCGACGTGTCGGGTCGGTAGCCGAGAACTGCGCGGGGCGGGCGCCGGGTTTCTTCAAGATGTCGTTGAACGAGCGTTGCCCGCTGAGATAAAAGTGCAATGCACTCATGCCCACGCACAGGGTCAACGTGCCGTGGCCGACAGTGCGCTGGAAACTGCGCTCGGCGGCCTGACCCCAGGCGGCATGCAGGTGTTGCAGCGTATCCAGGCTCAGCCCCGTCGGAACGGGCAGCGGCGATGCCTTGTCGGCTGACTGTTGCAGATGGTTTTCAATGGCCGTGACCAAGGGCTGCGGGTCGATCCCTAGCAAACTCTCCTGTTGTTCGGCGAGGAATTTGGAGCGGTAGCGCGGCCCGGTGTCGAGATCCGGGGCGATGGCAAACAGCCCGTTGTCCGGTTTGGCCGGTTGCAGCTTGATCCACTGGCTCCAGGGTTCGAGCACCTCGGCGAGCCGGGCGATCTGGTTCTGGCGCAGCTGATTGCAGCGTGAAGCACCCAGCAGAAGGGCGACGACGTAGGTTTGCTCGATGCTCAGGCTGTGCGTCTGACTGGCCAGTTCATCGCGCGCGCTCAAATGTTGCAGTTGGAACTGACAGCCAATCCGATACAGCTGATGCAGTTCCAGCCACAGATTTTCGGGCACCGGGCAATAGAGTTCAGTGGCGCGGATCAATGCGCCGTTCAGGCAATGGATTGCCCGTTGCAAAGCCTGGGTCAGCAGCGGCGCGCGATCCTTACTGAAGCGCGGCGTGACGCGAATGACGATTTGCTTGTAGCCGATCGCCAAGTGGCTTTGCAGTGCCTGGCAAAGGTTGGCGATCTTGCGCGAGCGCTCGTCGAGCACAATCGCCTGATGCAGGAAATGTCGCTCCAGGTGCTTGCAGACGTAATACACCTCGGGCCGCAGCAGTTCGAGCAATTGCAGGCGATTGTCGCTGGGTGTGAGCAGTTGGTTGAGTTCGCTCAAGCCTTGATACAACTGGCGAGCGGTTTCGCCGATGTTGGCTTTGGGCAGGTTGGCGATCCAGCGCTTGAGGTCGCGAGGCGTGGCTTCGCAGAAAGACAGACGCGACTGCGTCGGGATCGGTGCGCGTAGCAGCAGGACAGGATTGGTTTCATTCATGCCGTAGACAAACTCCGACCGGGAAATGGGCAGTGAATGACTTGACTGTAGCAGCTATGAACGCGGAGGGGGTGTCGCGATTTTTACGTCACGCTTGCCTTACAGGGGGATGTGCCGCCCGGAAGAAATTCGGGGCGGCGGGCCCGGGATCAGGCGCTTGGCAAGCCGATGCTCTGACCCATCTGCACTGGCGAAAGAGCGCCCAGGCCTTCAGCCCATTTCACTTGATCCGGTCCGAACAGCACGACCGCCGTAGAGCCGAGCTTGAAGCGGCCCAATTCCGCGCCTTTTTCCAGATGGATCGGCGCACGGGCGGCTTCATCGTAGCGGAAGGTTTTCAGCTCGCGTTTTGGCGGCGTGATCAGCCCGGCCCACACGGTTTCGATCGACGCCACAATCATCGCGCCCACCAGCACCACGGCCATCGGCCCGCGCTCAGTATCGAAAATGCACGCCACACGCTCGTTGCGCGCGAACAGCTCCGGTACGTTTTCAGCAGTGGTCTGGTTGACCGAGAAGATGCGGCCGGGGATGTAGACCATCTCGCGCAGAGTGCCGGCCAGCGGCATGTGCACGCGGTGGTAATCCTTGGGCGACAGGTAAATGGTGGCGAAATCACCGCCCATGAATGGTGCTGCGTTGGCGGCGTCACCACCGAGCAGTTCCAGCACGCTGAAGCTGTGACCCTTGGCCTGGAAAACGCGACCGTGTTCGATAGGGCCGAGCTGGCTGACGGCACCGTCGGCCGGGCTGAGGATCGCGCCTGGGGTTTCGTCCAGCGGGCGAGCGCCGTCTTTCAAGGCACGAGTGAAGAATGCATTGAAGTGCTCGTAAGCCGTCAGGTCTTCGACCAGCGCCTGGGACATGTCCACTTGGTAACGCTTGGCGAACCAGGCGGTAAGGGCGTTCTTGAACCAGCGCACGCGGCATTCGGCAATGCAGCCGGCCAGTCGCGAGAGCAAGTGATGGGGCAGCAGGTATTGGCTGAGGATAAACAAACGCTTCTTCATTAACTGTCCTTAAAAAACCTTAAATCTCTACGGGCGTGTCGGGATGGTTGCCCCATTCGCCCCAAGAGCCGGCGTAGCCTTTGACGCGCGGATAACCGAGCGACTTGGCTACTAGATACGTGAAGCCAGAACGGTGGTGAGTCTGGCAGTGGGTAATGACTTCTTTGTCTTTGGTGATACCGAGTTGTTCCAGGATTTTTGGCATGTCGGTGCGGATGCGCAGGTTGCGTGCCTGATCCATGCCGGCTGTCCATTCGAAATTGACAGCGCCCGGAATGTGCCCGCCCTTGGCCGCTAGCACTTTCTCGCCGGAGTACTCCAGCGGCCCACGGGCGTCCCAGATCGCCAGATCGTTGGCACCGAGGCGGCTTTGCAGGTATTCGCGGGTGGCGATGGGTTCATCGTGCAGGGTCAGGGCGACCGGGCCGCCGACCGCCGGCGGGATCTGGATCGACATGGGCAAGCCTTCTGCCAGCCAGGCCGGCAGGCCGCCATCGATATAGTGATACTTGCTGTGGCCGATGACATCCAGCAGCCAGATAAAACGCCCGGCCCAGCCGCCGCCTTCGTCGTCATAGACGACGTAGACCGCATCGGGGTTGTGGCCCAGCTCGCCGAACAATGCTTCAAGCGCAGCGTGGGTCGGCAGCAGGCCTGGCGCAGGCGCCTGACCCAGTTGAGTACGTTTTGGATCGACAAAGCGTGCCCCGGGGATATGCCCTGCGGCATAGCGGGCGCTGCTGGTCAGATCCACCAGAATCAGTTCGCGGGAGTCGAGACGCGGGAGCAGGTCGCTCGGCTCGATCACCAACGCCAAGCCAGAGAAGTCAGACATGTGAGGTCTCCAGAGCACAAAGGGGAGGATTGTAGCGCAGCGTCATGAGGGCCTGTTATCAGTTATTTCGGCACGGGCTTGTGGCGAGGGGGCTTGCCCCCGTGGGACTGCGAAGCAGTCCTAAAACCTACAACCTCATTCTGCCAGGCACACTGCATCCACTGGATTTGCGACTGCTTCGCAGCCGAACGGGGGCAAGCCCCCTCGCCACAAACATGGCATTTGGCACGTCCTTTTCTTAACTGACTGGCATCAGCCCCTAGCGATGGCTGAAGCTGTGCAGGGCTTTTTCGATGCACTGTGCGGTTTTGCCGAACGCTTGCACGGTGATTTCCGAGAACGGCCCGCCGCCCTGATCCGCCACCACGATCATGATCACCCGACCGTTGTTGACCAGGGAGCGCAGCAGCAAGTGTTCACCGCTGAACTGTTTACGCAGGCTGGCCGGCAGCAGGGCCGAGAATTGTGCGTTGTTGGCCGGCGTCAGGCGCACCTGGGCCTGTTGTGCGAGCAGGCGTTGCAGCACGGTGCTTTGGCTGACCACCAGGTTCAGGCCGGCCACTTCCTTGGGCAGCCCGGCGGTCTGGTGCGCGCGCAGATTAGCGTGCGTGCGGTCGGCCATCAGGATCATCACCCGCCGCATGCCACACGCCACCAGGGCGTCTCGGGCCGAGCTGGTCAAGTGCATGGCATTGGTAAAAGGGCTCGGCTCCACCAGCAATTCGGCGCATTGTTTACGCCACTTCGCCAGGTCTTCAGCGGTGGGTGCCGGGGCTGGCAGCAAACCGCTGTGAACACGGTTGATGCCCGACGGCCAGATCAACGCTTCGGCCGGGTGCCAGAGGTCCGGCATGGCGTGTTGGCGCGCACTGTTAGCGGCCTGTTGGTGCAATTGTTGTTGCACTTCATCCATCGGCATCTGCAGGTAAAGGCTGGCCAGGTACTGCCAGCGTTCACAGTGAGGACTGTCCCAGCCCTGTTGTGCCGACAACGCCAGACCGTTGGCCAGCAGCACGGTATTGGCCGGCTGATTGAGCCAGCGGCGTAGCGTCGGGTCGTCATCGAGACGATTCTGTTGGCGTAGCGGGTGATCGCTGTCACGCGCGATGCGCAGGACTTTCACCAGTTCGCGTTGTTCGCTCCGCAGCAGCCGATAACCCTGCTGCACCCAGATCGGCAAACGCCAGACATCCACCAGCGCCAGACAGATTTCCAGCAGGCGCACGCCGAACAATTGCTTTTCGACTTTGCGCGCCGACTCGCCTTTATGGATGACTCGCAGCTCCCATTCTTCAAGCAACTGCGGATGGATCAACGCCATGGGCCACAGTGGCGAAAGAAACAGTAGGCTGCCCCAGTGGATGTCCTGCCATAACCGCGCCAGGCGACCGGCAAAAAAACCATTGGCTTGTTGGGTGGCGTGCTGGCTGATCAACTGAAGCTGGCGCAAGGCGACAGGGAGCTGCGATTGGGGTTCGGCGGGCAGGCGCTCGAGCAATTCTTCGGTGCGTTTCAAGCCGAGCCGATTGATCGCCACTTCAAGATTTTCAGCAGGCTCGGTCATGCTGCCATGGGTATGGCGGTTAGCTTCGCGAATCACGCTCAAGGCCAGGGCCGGGCTGTCCTGCATCAGTTCGGCGATGTCTCGTAGCGAGCTGCGGTTGTCGCGGATGGCTTTGCAGACTTGGTCGTGACTGGCTTGCGGAACCGGCAGGCGTACGCCATCGAGAAGCTTGACCCAGCCTTCGAGCGTGGTTGGTTTTGGCGTTGGGACGTTCGTTTCGTTAGCCATGGTTGCACGCGATCATTGTCTGCATTACCTATCCCTGCGCGGGCTAATTTAGCTTTTCGATTGAACTGGCTATAGTCTGGCGCAGTTTTGCCGATAAGGAGAAGAAGAGATTTTTTAACTTCCGAATATGACCTTGAACCCGACTCAGTAAGTGCTCTCCTACCTATGGCTAAAATTCTCGGCATCATCGTCGTATTCGCGAGCGTGCTCGGCGGATACGTGCTCTCCCACGGCAAGATTGCCGCCCTTATTCAGCCTTTCGAGGTGATGATTATCGGTGGTGCGGCCCTCGGCGCATTCCTGCAGGCCAACCCTGGTCATATGGTCAAGCACGTTCTCAAGAAAGCCTTGGGAATGTTCAGCTCGCGTTTCAATCACACTTTCTATCTGGAAGTGCTGGGTCTGATTTACGAGATCCTCAACAAGAGCCGCCGCGAAGGCATGATGGCGATCGAAGGCGACATCGAAGATGCCGCCGCGAGCCCGATCTTCGCCAAGTACCCGGCAGTCCTGAAAGATGACCGCATGACTGCGTACATCTGCGATTACCTGCGCATCATGTCCTCCGGCAACATGGCTCCCCATGAGCTCGAAGGCTTGTTCGACATGGAGCTGACCAGCCTTAAGGAAGACTTGGATCATCCTTCCCACGCGGTGAATGGCATCGCCGACGCGATGCCCGGTTTCGGTATTGTCGCGGCCGTATTGGGTATCGTGGTGACCATGGCCTCCCTGGGTGAAAGCGACCAGAAAATGATCGGCGTGCACGTAGGTGCGGCACTGGTGGGGACCTTCTTCGGTATTCTCGCCGCCTACGGCTTCTTTGGTCCGCTGGCCCATGCCCTGGCCCACGATGCCAAGGAAGAACTGAACGTCTACGAAGCCATCAAGGCCTCGCTGGTGGCTTCGGCTTCTGGCATGCCGCCATCGCTGGCAGTGGAATTCGGTCGCAAGGTTCTGTACCCGGCGCACCGTCCTAGCTTCGCTGAGCTGGAACAAGCGGTTCGCGGTCGCTAAGTCATGGAAAATAACCAGCCGATAATCATCAAGCGCGTAAAGAAATACGCGGGCGGGCATCACGGGGGCTCCTGGAAAATCGCCTTCGCGGACTTCGCGACGGCGATGATGGCGTTCTTCCTGGTGTTGTGGCTGTTGTCCACGGCAACACCGGAACAGAAGATTGCCATCGCCGGTTACTTCAAGGACCCGGTCGGTTTTTCCGAAAGCGGTACGCCGTACATCATCGATCTGGGCGGCTCGCCGACCCTGGCGCCGGAGAACACCCTCAACCCCGAGGTGAAGTCCCAGCCTCAGCCGGACAAGGTGACCATCGACTCCGAGCAGGTCGAAGGCATGGCCGAGCTGGTCGAGAAAGAGCGTCTGGAACTGCTGCTGCAAGAGTTGCAGAACAAGGTCGAAGAAAACCCGCAGTTGCAAAAGTTCAAGGACCAGATCCTCTTCGAGATTACCCAGGACGGTTTGCGCATCCAGATTGTGGACGCCGAAAACCGCCCGATGTTCGACTCCGGCAGTGCGCGTCTGAAGCCGTATTTCGAAGACATTCTGCTGGCCATGGCCGACACCATCAAAGCGGTGCCGAACAAGATCAGCATCAGCGGCCACACCGATGCCAAGCCGTACTCGGGCACCGGCGACTTCGGCAACTGGGAACTCTCGGCCAACCGAGCCAACGCGGCTCGCCGTGCATTGATCGCCGGCAGCTATCCGGACTCTCAAGTAGCGCGAGTCGTGGGTTATGCCTCGTCGGCGCTGTTCGACCGGGAAAACCCGTTCAATCCGGTCAACCGCCGCATCGACATCGTGGTGCTGACCAAGAAAGCCCAGCGTGCGATCGAAGGTTCGCAAGGTGCCGAACCTGCGCCAGCGCCGACGCAAGGGCAGGGTGGCCCGGGCGAAGTGCCCACGCCGCCAGCCGACCCGAACGCATTGCCGGCGGACAAGGAACCGCTGCCGGCTCATGAGCTTCGTGAGCGGTTGAATCTGTTTGATGATCCGGTGCCGAAATCGGGTGAGTCGCCCAAGCAGTGACCCATGAAAAAGCCGCGAATGATCGCGGCTTTTTTGTCTCTACTCACCGGGCACGGGACTGACACTGCCAGCAGCAAAAATAAAGAACATGGCTTTCTTCCGAGATTGGCGTAGGACCGTTCTGAGGCGTATTGGCCGGGTTTTACTTCCCTAGGTTGCTCGCTATAGTTCGCCCGTCGCCGACGAATCGGCGATCGATCTTAGCCGGTCGAAACAAGGATGGAATCTCACCCAAGTGACCGGAGTTAGACCTATGGCTAAGTATCATCCTCTGCAAGGCAATTTCAGCGTCGGCGGCCATTACCTTTTATCTTGCTTCTCAGAGACTCTGCATCAAAATTCACGGAGGAATATCAAGAATTTTGCACGCTATCAGACCCTCTGATATCGTGATGAAATCGTGATGCGGAAGAATGACCATGGTTGATTTTACCAGCGACGACCTCCATGAGAGGCGTGACCTGATCGAGCTCAAGGTCTATGTAGAGAGTGTGCTTGGCCTAAAGCTGCGATTAAAACCGTGGGAACACATCAAAATCCTTCCGTATGCGCTGCGTGACCGATACGAGTTTTTCGTCACGCAAATCTTGGGCGCCGAGTGCCTCATCCTCAAGGAACGTCCGCAGCGGGAAGCTAGCGTTGCAGATGTCGCCAAGCATATGCAGGCAATCAACAACCTGCTGGCGAAGAAATCGCCCGAAACCAGCGACCTCATGATCTTCGTCACAGACACACTTCCGAGCTATGACAGAAAGCGACTGGTCGAGAAAGGCGTCCAATTCATCGTGCCAGGAAACCAGCTTTACCTTCCTGCGTTTGGAATGGATTTGCGGGAGTACTACAGGCAGCGTCTGGAAAAACCTCAGGTCCTGAGTCCCGCCACCCAATCCATGCTTATTCAATTCTTGATTAAAGGATGGCAGCACCAGCTACTGATCACTCGCTCCACTTTCGAAAAATCCTTTACCTACGCGAAAATGACCGTCACCAGAGCCATTAAAGAGCTGACCGACTTGGACATCGTTCGGCCTGGAAAGGAAATGGGTGAAGCCGCGATATTTTTTCACTTGTCTCCCAGGGCGACTTGGGAAATGGCGAAAAACTATATGCGTACGCCGGTCAAAAAAACGCTTTGGTTAAATGCAATTCCTGAGGCGTTTGACACCCCAATGCTGCTGGCGGGGGAGGCAGCCCTGGCAGAAATGAGCCTTCTCGCCAGTCCAAAAGTGCCTTGTTTTGCAATGACGACTGCGCAGTTCGATAACATTCGAGGGCTAGCTCAGTCTGATCACAGTCAAAAAGTGAATACGGCATATGGGGTAGAGATCAGCTTTTGGGGCTCAACCTCAAAGACGGCCAAATCGAAATTCGAAACCACATCCCCCTATTATGAGGTGCCGCAAAACCATGCAGCGTGTTGCATCCAGTTTTGGAGCTATGACCCTCTGTATAGCAACACAGCCACCGGGGCTGTAGACCCCTTTTCTCTCTACCTGAGTCTCAAGGATGAGCATGATGACCGAGTGCAAATGTGCTTGGATGAAATGATGGAGAACGTGAAATGGTAGTGGGTATCGACCGGTTTAGAGAGTATTTCAAAGACTACCAAGGTAGCTACGTTCTGATTGGCGGGGTGGCAGCATCCATTACCATGGAGCTTCTGGATGAGCCATTTCGAGCCACCAAGGATCTGGATGTCGTGCTGGTCGTTGAGGCCCTCAATCGTGAGTTCGTAGGGCAGTTCTGGAAGTTCATCAAGGACGGCGGGTACGCCATTCGCCAAAATGGCGACAGCGGAGGGGACTCCCCTGTTTTCTATCGCTTCCAGGATCCTCAGGACAAATCCTTTCCAGTTCAGATCGAGCTTTTTTCTCGGGTTCCAGATGGCCTGGAGCACGAAGAAGCGGCACGAATGACCAAAGTCCCCGTAGAAGAGCAAGCCGCAAGCCTTTCTGCGATCATCCTTGATGATGAGTATTACAACTTTCTCCTGGCCGGCGTCGACCACACTCAGGAAATCAGTCACATCGGGGCCGACAGGCTCGTTCCGCTCAAGGCCCATGCTTGGCTTAACAAGAAGGCACAGGTCGAGAGCGGCGTACGAGTGGACAGTCGTGATATCAACAAGCACTTCAGGGATGTGATCTTACTGTCTGTCGGTCTTACAGAAGGAATGGCCAAGCTTCCTGAACGAATGGCTCTCGATTTGACGTTATTTCTCAGCCAGGTGCCCGCTGAGCTTGCGTCAAACCCTCAAGGTTACAAAAGGGTGGATGGCGACCGCTTGATCAAGACCATTCAAGAAGCCTTCAGCCTCAGTTAATTCATTTTTTTCGCACGGTATCACTAGTGCTGATAGCGTGCGTAAATCCTGTTTTTGGCCGTTCAGAGGGCACTTAAGAGGGGCTTTAGTCAGTGAGAAACCTGTGGCGAGGGAGCTCGCTCCCGCTTGAGTGCGGACTCACAAAATTCGGCGATTGTTATCGGATTTTGGGGCTGCTAAGCAACCCTGCATCGGAACGCCGCGCGGAGCAAGCTCGCTCGCCACAAAGGTAGGCTTGACTGAAGAGTCTCGCTTAAGTGAACAGCATTGCAATCATCGCGGCTTTTTTGCACCTGTCAGAAACCACGTCGGATGCGGCTCTTGAGTTGGTCGTGGAACAACTCGGCGTTGCCTCTGTAGGTGCGGTAAAGGGATTCATTGATCGAACCCAGCGTCATTGAGCGCTTGGTCGCCACTTCTTCACGATAGGCATCAATGAAAAACTCCAGATCCTTGTCGGTGCTGAGCTTTGGCCATTTGTCGAGATAGAGCGGCAGTTCCGCCGGTCCGGTCTTGAATGAGCATATCCGCCGGTTGCTGATGGTCGCTTCACCGATTTCGAACGGCACCCACCACGACAGCGCGGTCTTGTCCGAGACTATCGCCAGCAGATGCGTGCACTCGGTGATGTTGCGGGTGATGACCCCGGTGATGTCGTCAGTGGTCTGTGATTCCGGATCCAGCACGTCGAAGTAGGTCTTGATGTTGGCCCGAATCAGACGGGTGCTGATGGCGATGGCGTGGGACCGATCGGTATGGCGGTAGCTGATAAACACGGGCATCAGAAATGTCCCTTGATCGCGAGTTCGCGGTAATAGGCGCCGAGGGCGGTGAGGCGACAGCCCGTGGAGTGGATGGCCGCGTAGTACATGTGCTCGGCGTCCACCGGTTCGATCAGGCTGTGGCGGTTGCACTTTTGCAGTTGTGCGAAGACTTCGCCGTGCTCTGGGTCGAACATGGCTTCGGTAGGTTCGTAGCTGGGGTCGAGGGCGAACATTGATTCCGCCTCTTCGAACCAATCAGGCAGTTTGCGCAGGATCTCTTTGGGGATCAGCGGCGAGACTTCTCGCAATGAAATGAACTGCGACACATTGGTCTTGAACACCGGGCGCTGTTCCCATGCGTCGAGAGCGTTGTCGACGAATGAATAGAGGCTGCCGGGGGTGATCTTTCCCAATATGTTTGCGGCGCCGCCGTGCAGTGCTTGCAGCAACAGCCCTGTGAAGACGCCGTGGTTGGCGCCTTCCATCGCCGGCTCTTCTTTTTTGCACGCGGTGAGAATGGTCATGCCTTCACACACCATGCTGCTTTCGCTGCGTAGCGCCCGCACTTCGCCCGCCGAGCCCGCCTGGCAGCAGTCGAGAATAATCACTTTGTTTTTGATTTTTACCGCTTTGGTCGCCCAGTTCAGGATGTCGCTGATGCGAATTCCATCCTTGGCGGATTTGTAGTCCTGGGGGATCAGCATGCCTTCGTCCGTATCGACGTCGAAGTTGCCGTGTCCGGCGAAATACAACAATGCAACGCTGCAATCGCCTGAAAACAATTCCTGGATATGCCCTTCGAGCTTTTCGCGGCTCAGATAATCTTCGGCGGAGGTCAGGACCAGGTTCTTGAAATTCGGATCGCCATTGGCGTCGGTTTTCAGCACCGAAGCCATGGCCATCGCGTCGTTGTTGCAACCACTCAATTGCGAAACATGGCTGTAGTTATTAATGCCGATGAACAGTCCCTTGCGCATGGTTCAGCCCGCCGCGTGAGTGCGAATGGCGCTGATGATGCTATTGGTGTTCCACGCACACTCCGCGTGCGTCGCCCGGCGTACCACCGTGGAAATCCGTTCGGCGCCAAACGGCTTTATCGCAATGATGACCTTGCCCATTCGCCTGGCGATCGCGATTTCCTTGTTGATCCACTTGCTGTAGGTCGAATACATCCCTGCCATGATCAGCACTGCCGAGCAGAGCCGAATCTTGTTTTCGATGGCTTCTTCAAGTTGCTTGTCGGTTTTCGCGCCGATGATCGGGTTGTCCGGTGGCACCGAAAAATTCTTGAACGCGAAGTCGGGCTTGGCGTTGAGCAGGCGAACCAGATTGTCGTGGGCGTCTGAGTAGTTCCACGAGTGGCTGATGAACAAATGATAGGTTTGCATGGCTGTCCCTCGGTATCGCCTGAAATGCGATGAGGGCTCGAATGTATGCACTTGAGTGGCCGCAACAAGGCCTTGACGGTTAAAGAGACGCGTCCTTCAGGCAGGCGCGAAGAAGCCTTACAGGAAGGTCTGACGTTTAATTTAGGGAGTTTTTGTAGGATGCCACGAACGACCTACCGCCCCGTAAGAGTCAGGGGCGGCTGGCACGTCTGTTTAATAACTGCTTTCGGGCAAGCTGGCGATGATCGAGCGATAGCTGTTCATCCGTTGCTGCTGCACGCGGCCTTCTTCAAGAGCCTTGAGCAAGGCGCAACCCGGTTCGCGGTCGTGCTTGCAGTCGCGAAAGCGGCAGGTGCCGATCAGGTCGTTGAACTCGATGAAACCGGCTTCGACGTCGGCACGGCTGACGTGACCCAGGCCGAATTCCCGAATACCCGGGGAGTCGATCAACTCACCGCCACCGGGGAAGTGGAACAACCGCGCGGTGGTGGTGGTGTGGGTGCCTTGGCCCGACAGCTCGGACAGTGGGCCGACACGGGTGTCGACTTCCGGCAGCAGGCTGTTGACCAGCGACGACTTGCCGACGCCGGACTGGCCGACGAATACGCTGATGTGCCCGTCCAGCTGCTTCTGCAACTGTTCCATGCCATTGCCGTGGTGGGCCGACACTTCCAGCACCGGGTAACCCAGCGTGCGGTAAACCGCCAGCAAGGCATTCAGCGCCGGGGCGTTCTGTTCGTCGATCAGGTCGAACTTGTTCAGCAGCAGTAACGGCCGAATACCCGCGTGTTCCGCGGCGACCAGGTAACGGTCGATCAAGTTGGCGTGAGGCTCGGGCAGCGGCGCGAAGACGATCACGATCAAGTCGACGTTGGCCGCCACTGGCTTGAGCTGGCCACGGCTGTCGGGACGGCAGAGCTCGGTTTTACGCGGCAGTTGCGCCACGATCACGCCGATGCCCTGGTTGCCGGCACGCCAGACAACCTGATCGCCGGTCACCAGCGCTGGCAGGTTGGCGCGCAAATGGCAACGGAATACCTGGCCGGCCAATTCGCCATCGAGGGCCTCGACTTCGACCTGCACACCGAAGTGCGCGATCACCAGGCCCGTCTGTTCCGGACCCAGGTCGCCGCCTTCGAGAGCCTCGACAGCCGAGGACTCGCGTTTGGCGGCGCGGGCAGCGCGCTCGCCCTGAATCTTTTCGATGCGCCAGTTTTGACGACGATTGAGTTGGCGTTTGGCCATGGGTGTTCCGTATCGAGAATGCAGCGATTAGGTAAAACGGCCGCGAGTTTAGCACGCCCGGTGGCCTCCCTAGGCTAAACTGCGCACCTACGCCGAGGAGCCGACTCATGCAAAACCCGCTGAACCTGATCTGGATCGACCTGGAAATGACCGGTCTGAACCCTGATACCGACGTCATCATCGAGATGGCCACCATCGTCACCGACAGTAATTTGAACACCTTGGCCGAAGGTCCAGTGATCGCCATCCACCACAGCGACGAGATCCTCGCCGGCATGGACGAGTGGAATACCCGTCAGCACGGCGGCTCCGGGCTGACCCAACGGGTTCGCGACAGCCGTATCGGCATGGCCGAAGCCGAAGCCGAGACCATCGCCTTCCTGGAAAAATGGGTGCCGAAGGGCAAGTCGCCGATCTGTGGCAACAGCATCTGCCAGGATCGTCGCTTCCTTTATACCCACATGAAATCGCTGGAAAGCTACTTCCACTACCGCAACCTCGACGTGTCGACCCTTAAAGAACTGGCCGCGCGCTGGGCGCCGGACGTACGCGACAGCTTCAAAAAGGGCAGCACCCACCTCGCGCTGGACGACATCCGCGAATCGATCGCCGAGCTTCAGCACTACCGCAAGAATTTCATCAAGGCCTGATTGGGTGGTGTGTCTGTTCTGACGCCTTCGCGGGCAAGCCTCGCTCCTACGGGACCTGCGTTGTACCTGTAGGAGCGAGGCTTGCCCGCGAAGAAGGCGACGCGGTCTATTTGAATGAGTGCCCCCTTTTGGTGCCGGCCCTAAATGGCTAGACTGCGCGCCTTTCTGCCAGGACCGCCACCATGTTGCTGATGCTCTACCTGATCGCCATTACTGCCGAAGCCATGACTGGCGCCCTGTCTGCGGGCCGTCGCGGCATGGACTGGTTTGGTGTGGTGCTGATCGCGTGCGTCACGGCGCTGGGCGGCGGTTCGGTGCGCGACGTGCTGCTTGGCCACTACCCGCTGACCTGGGTCAAACACCCGGAATACCTGGTGCTGACCTCCGTCGCGGCGATGCTGACGATCTTCATTGCCCGCTGGATGCGCCACCTGCGCTCGCTGTTTCTGGTGCTTGACGCCGTGGGCCTGGTGGCGTTCACCCTGATCGGCTGCATGACTGCCCTGGAAATGGGCCACGGCATGCTGGTGGCCTCGGTCAGCGGCGTGATCACTGGCGTGTTTGGCGGTATCTTGCGGGACATCTTCTGCAACGACATCCCGCTGATCTTCCGCCGCGAGCTCTACGCCAGCGTCTCGTTTGCCGCGGCGTGGTGCTACCTGCTCTGCATCTACCTGCAATTACCCGGCGAACAGTCGATCCTGATCACCCTGTTCGGCGGCTTCCTGCTGCGCTTGCTGGCGATCCGCTTCCACTGGGAAATGCCCAAGTTCGTTTATAACGACGAGGCCTGACACGGTCTCTGTAGCAGCTGCCGAAGGCTGCGTTCGAGGCCGCAGGACTCGCTTTGCGGTACGACGACTGCTGCGCAGCCGAACGCAGCCTTCGGCAGCTGCTGCTACAGGAGTCCGTGTTGTTTCAAGGCCCATTCGACGTGTTCGCGCACCAGCTCCGACGGATAGTCCCGTCGTGCCTTGAGCGCTTCCAGCACCGGAATGCTTGACGGCGCATTACCCAGGCCGACCGCCAGATTGCGCAACCAACGCTCGTAACCCGCACGTCTGAGCGGTGAGCCTTCGGTGCTGCTGAGGAACTTCTCTTCATCCCACATGAACAGTTCGGCCAGTTCGGCGTTGTCCAGATTGTGCCGTGGCTTGAAATCACTTTCCCCGGAAGGTCGGGCGAAGCGGTTCCATGGGCAGACGATCTGGCAGTCATCGCAACCGAATACCCGGTTACCGATCAATGGCCGCAAATCTTCGGGGATCGCGCTTTTCAGTTCGATGGTCAGGTACGAAATGCAGCGTCGGGCGTCCAGTACATATGGACCGACGAAGGCGTTGGTCGGGCAGATGTCCAGACAGGCGGTGCAGCGACCGCAGTGTTCGGTTGCGTGAGGCGGGTCCACCGGCAGCGGCAGGTCGACGAACAGTTCGCTGAGGAAAAAATAGCTGCCCGCCTTGCGATTCAAGACCAGGGTGTTTTTGCCGATCCAGCCAAGGCCAGCCTGTTCGGCGATGGCTTTTTCCAGTACCGGGGCGCTGTCGACAAAGGCGCGGTAGCCGAACGGGCCGATCACTGCCTGAATTTTTTCTGCCAGTTGTTGCACGCGTTTACGGATCAATTTGTGGTAATCGCGGCCCAAGGCATAACGCGAGACGTAGGCTTTTTCCGGTTGGGCCAGGCGTTTGGCCATTTCGGTGTCGCCCGGCAGGTAGTCCATGCGCAGGGAAACGACTCGCAGAGTGCCCGGCACCAGCTCTTCCGGGTGCGAACGTTTGCTGCCATGGGCGCCCATGTAGTCCATTTCGCCGTGGTAGCCGGCTTCGAGCCAGCGCTCCAGATGCTGCTCATGCTCGGCCAGGTCGAGGCCGCTGATGCCGACTTGCTGAAAGCCCAGCTCGCGGCCCCAGTCCTTGATGGATTGGGCGAGGGCGGGCAGGTCTGTGGTAATAGCGGGCATGAGGCGAGAGAAACCGGAGCTGAGGTGCGTATAATTCTGCCAGACATCGGAGCCTGAAGACGCATGCCGCACACTAAAGATGAATTACCCGACGCGCTGTATAGCGCCGCGCAAGTCCGAGGGCTCGATGCGAGCCTGATTGCGGCCGGTACGCCGGGCTTCGAATTGATGCAGCGTGCGGCGCGGGCGACCTGGCGCGCGCTGGTCCGTCATTGGCCCACGGCACACGAATTGAGCGTGGTGGCCGGCCACGGCAATAATGCGGGCGACGGTTACCTGGTGGCCGTGCTGGCCCGACGTGCCGGTTGGCACGTGCGGGTGCTGGCCGCCGGGGATCCCGGGCGTTTGCAGGGCGATGCCGCGTCGGCCCATGCCGAGGCAGTAGCCGAAGGCGTCGCCATTCAAGACTGGAATGCGCATTCAGAATTGCGTGGCATTGTGCTGGATGCCTTGCTCGGCACCGGCCTGACCGGTGAAGTGCGCGAGCCATACGCCAGCGTCATCGCCGCGATCAACGCCAGTGGGCTACCGGTTGCGGCGGTGGATATCCCCTCGGGGCTGTGCGCCGATACGGGGCGCGAGCTCGGCATTGCGGTTCGAGCGGACCTGACGGTGACGTTCATCGGTTTGAAGCTGGGCCTGTTCACCGGTGACGCTGCGGATGTGGTTGGTGATTTGGTCTTCAATGATCTGCAAGCCGCCCCTGAGACGTTTATCGGGGCCACGGTCAGTGCTCGTCGCCTGACGGCCGGTAATGTGCCGCGTCTGACCGGTCGCGCTCCAACTGCCCACAAAGGCAAATTTGGTCATGTATTGCTGATCGGTGGTGATCGTGGTTTTGGTGGCGCCATTCTGCTCGGTGCACAAAGTGCTTTGCGCAGCGGCGCCGGCATGGTGTCTGTGGCCACCCGCAACGAACATGTTCCAGCCGCCTTGGCGCGTTTGCCAGAAGCGATGGTGCTCGGCACTTCGTCGGCCAATCAATTGATGGGGCTGCTTGAGAAGGTCACGGTGTTGGTCGTCGGCCCGGGGCTGGGGCAGGCCGCCTGGGGGCGCAGTCTGTTGTCGGCCGCGGCCAATGCGCCTTTGCCGCAAGTCTGGGACGCCGATGCGTTGAACCTGTTGGCCGAAGGTGGCGTGAGTTTGCCCGCACGTTGTGTTATCACGCCGCACCCTGGCGAGGCGGCGCGATTGCTGGGGTTGTCGACGGCCGAAGTTCAGGCCGATCGTCCGGCCGCTGCCCATGCATTGAGCAAAAAATATACAGCGGTGGTGATCCTCAAGGGCGCCGGCAGCCTGATCGCCAGCCCCGACGGGCGCCTGGCGCTGTGTCATCAGGGCCATCCGGCCATGGCATCTGCCGGTTTGGGTGATGTGCTGGCCGGGCTGGTCGGCGCCTTGCTCGCTCAGGGTATGGATGCGTACGACGCGGCATGCCTGGCGGTCTGGGTGCACGCCAATGCCGGCGAGCAACAAGGTAAATTCGGCCGTGGGCTGGCGGCCAGTGATCTGATTCCAGCCATTCGTCAGTTGTTGGAGGAGCAAGCACCGTGTCTGAAGTAACCCTGTACCTGGCTGATGAAGAGGCGATGACCGCGTTTGGTGCGCGTATCGCACAAACCACTGAAGGGCACGGTCTGATTTTTCTCGAGGGAGATCTGGGCGCCGGGAAAACCACGCTGTCCCGGGGCATTATTCGTGGCCTGGGGCATACGGGGGCGGTAAAAAGTCCGACCTTCACCCTGGTTGAGCCTTACGAGATTGGGGAGGTCCGCGCCTTCCATTTCGACCTCTATCGACTGGTCGATCCGGAGGAGCTGGAGTACCTGGGCATCCGCGACTATTTCGAAGACGACGCGTTGTGCCTGATCGAATGGCCCCGTAACGGTGCAGGCTTTTTGCCAAAGCCCGACCTGACCATTACCATTAGCCCGCAAGACAGCGGGCGTTCGCTGAAAATTTCGCCACAAGGCTCGCGTGGCGAGTCGTGGTGTGCCGCTTTGGCATTGGAATCCAAATAAATGATGGGGTTAGGTATGCGCTTTCGCGCGTTGGTTGCTGCCGTAGGATTGTTGTTTCTGGCGGTGACCGTCGACGCTGTGGCCGAGACGAAGGTCAACAGTGTTCGCCTGTGGCGGGCGCCGGACAACACGCGGCTGGTGTTTGACCTGACAGGGTCTGTCCAGCACAGCGTTTTTACCCTGACCTCCCCGGATCGACTGGTGATCGACATTAATGGTGCAACTCTCGGCGCACCACTGAACGTTAATACCTCGAACACCCCGATTACCGCGATGCGCTCGGCTCAGCGCACGCCGACCGACCTGCGGGTGGTCATCGACCTGAAAAAAGCCGTCACGCCAAAAAGCTTCACCCTGGCGCCAAACGCCCAATATGGCAATCGCCTGGTCGTCGACCTGTTCGACAATGCGGCCGATGCCGCGCCACCGCCTGCGCCAACGCCGTCCGTGGCAACGTTGCCTGCGGTCCCTGTCGCACCCTCCGAGCCTTCGATCAAATTGCCGCCCGCCCCAGCCGGCAAGCGCGACATCATTGTGGTGATCGATGCCGGCCACGGTGGTGAGGACCCAGGCGCCTCGGGCTCTCGCGGTCAGCGGGAAAAAGACGTGGTGCTGGCGATCGCCCGTGAACTGCAGCGTCAGGTCAATGGCATGAAAGGCTTCCGCGCCGAACTGACTCGCACCGGCGACTACTTCATTCCGTTGCGCGGTCGTACCGAAATCGCTCGCAAGAAGGGGGCTGACCTGTTCGTTTCGATCCACGCTGACGCCGCACCTTCGGCTGCTGCGTTCGGTGCCTCGGTGTTCGCCTTGTCTGACCGTGGCGCGACGTCGGAGACTGCCCGTTGGCTGGCCGACAGCGAAAACCGTTCCGACTTGATCGGCGGTGCCGGCAACGTCAGCCTCGACGACAAGGACCGCATGCTGGCCGGTGTGCTGCTCGATTTGTCGATGACTGCTTCCCTGACATCCAGCCTCAACGTTGGCCAGAAAGTCTTGAGCAACATCGGCCGCGTCACGCCGCTGCACAAACAGCGCGTAGAGCAAGCCGGGTTCATGGTGCTGAAGTCGCCGGATATCCCGTCGATTCTGGTGGAAACCGGGTTTATCTCCAACGCCAATGAAGCTTCCAAGCTTGCCGCAGCGAACCACCAGCAGGCGCTGGCGCGTTCTATCAGCAGCGGCGTGCGGCAGTTCTTCCAGCAGAATCCACCGCCGGGCACCTACATTGCCTGGCTGCGCGATTCCGGCAAAATTGCCCAAGGCCCACGTGACCATCGCGTGAACCCCGGCGAAACCCTGGCGATGATCGCCGTGCGTTATCAGGTGTCCCCGGCCACCTTGCGTAACGCAAACAACTTGAAAAGTGACGAGCTGAAGATTGGTCAGACTCTGACCATCCCCGGCACTGAACTGGCGGCCAAAGAATGAACCAGGTGCTGACCAACACTGCGCGCATCGAGCTGCTCAGCCCGAGGCTGGCGAACCAGATTGCCGCCGGTGAAGTGGTTGAGCGCCCAGCCTCGGTGATCAAGGAGTTGCTGGAGAACAGCCTCGACTCCGGCGCCAAACGCATCGATGTCGATGTGGAGCAGGGCGGCGTCAAGTTGCTGCGGGTGCGCGATGACGGTAGCGGCATTTCTGCCGATGACCTGCCTTTGGCCCTGGCCCGTCACGCCACGAGCAAGATTCGTAACCTGGAAGACCTTGAACAGGTGATGAGCCTGGGGTTTCGTGGTGAGGCGCTGGCGTCCATCAGTTCCGTGGCACGTCTGACCCTGACGTCCCGCACTCGCGATGCCGATCAAGCCTGGCAGGTGGAAACCGAAGGCCGGGACATGGCGCCTCGCGTTCAACCGGCGGCCCATCCCGTGGGGACTTCGGTGGAAGTGCGCGATTTGTTCTTCAATACCCCAGCGCGCCGCAAATTTCTCAAGACCGAAAAAACCGAGTTCGATCACCTGCAAGAAGTGATCAAGCGTCTGGCGCTGGCGCGGTTCGATGTGGCATTCCATCTGCGCCACAACGGCAAAACCATCCTCAGCCTGCACGAAGCCCATGACGATGCGGCCCGCGCCCGGCGTGTGGCGGCGATCTGCGGGGCGGGTTTTCTGGAACAGGCGCTGCCGATCGAAATCGAGCGCAATGGCCTGCATTTGTGGGGTTGGGTCGGGTTGCCGACGTTCAACCGCAGCCAGGCAGACTTGCAGTATTTCTTTGTGAATGGCCGCGCGGTGCGCGACAAACTGGTGGCCCACGCGGTGCGCCAGGCTTATCGCGACGTGCTGTTCAACGGTCGGCACCCGACGTTCGTGCTGTTTTTCGAAGTCGATCCGGCGGGCGTCGACGTCAACGTGCACCCGACCAAGCACGAAGTACGCTTCCGTGACGGGCGCATGGTTCACGATTTCCTCTATGGCACTTTGCACCGCGCCCTCGGCGATGTGCGGCCGGAGGATCATCTGGCCGCACCTGTCGCGACCGCCATTGTCCGGCCTACCGGGCTCGACGCCGGTGAGTTCGGTCCGCAGGGCGAAATGCGTCTGGCGGCCAATGCGCTGCTGGAACAGCCGCAGGCACAACCGTCGTTCAACACGCCGGCTGGCTCGGGCGCTGGCGCCGGTTATCAGTATCAATACACGCCGCGGCCGCAGTCCGGCGTGCCCGTCGCCGAAGCTCAAGCGGCCTACCGTGAGTTCTTCGCGCCACTGCCCGAAGCCAACGCGGTCGCGCTGCCAGCCGGGCAGGACGACATTCCACCGCTAGGCTATGCGTTGGCGCAGCTCAAGGGCATCTATATTCTTTCGGAAAATGCCCAGGGCCTGGTGCTGGTGGACATGCACGCCGCCCACGAGCGGATCATGTACGAACGCCTGAAAATCGCCATGGCCAGCGAAGGTCTGAGTGGTCAGCCGCTGTTGGTGCCGGAGTCCCTGGCGGTCAGTCAGCGCGAAGCCGATTGCGCCGAAGAACACGTCGCGTGGTTCCAGCGGCTGGGCTTTGAATTGCAGCGCCTTGGCCCGGAGTCGCTGGCGATCCGGCAAATCCCCGCGTTGCTGAAACAGGCGGAAGCCAATCGATTGGTCAGCGACGTTCTGGCGGATTTGATGGAATACGGCACCAGCGACCGGATTCAGGCACACCTGAACGAACTGCTCGGCACCATGGCCTGCCACGGCGCGGTTCGCGCGAATCGGCGTCTGGCCTTGCCGGAAATGAACGGTCTGCTGCGGGACATGGAAAACACCGAACGCAGCGGTCAATGCAACCATGGCCGACCGACCTGGACCCAATTGGGCCTGGACGATCTGGACAAACTGTTTTTGCGCGGTCGTTGATGAGCCAGCTCCCTCCTGCGATTTTCCTGATGGGGCCGACGGCTGCCGGCAAGACCGACCTGGCCATCGAACTCACCAAAGTTTTGCCCTGCGAGCTTATCAGCGTCGATTCGGCGCTGGTTTACCGTGGCATGGACATTGGCACCGCCAAGCCTTCCAAAGAGTTGTTGGCCGAATTTCCGCATCGGTTGATCGATATTCTCGACCCGGCCGAGAGTTATTCCGCTGCCGATTTTCGTCGTGATGCGCTTGAGGCCATGGCAGAGATCACCGCTCGAGGCAAAATTCCGCTGCTGGTAGGCGGTACAATGCTCTACTACAAGGCTTTGCTCGAAGGTCTGGCCGACATGCCGGCGGCCGATCCGCAGGTGCGCGCGCAAATCGAAGAAGAGGCTGCACGCCTTGGCTGGCAAGCCCTGCACGATCAATTGGCGGTCATCGATCCGCAATCTGCAGCGCGAATTCATCCGAACGATCCGCAGCGCCTCAGTCGCGCACTGGAAGTTTATCGCGTCAGTGGTCAGAGCATGACTGAGCTACGCTTGCGACAATCTGCGCAAAGTACTGAAGCAGCCGCTTCGGGACTGCAACAATTGCCCTATACTGTCGCGAACTTGGCTATCGCCCCGGCAAATCGTCAGGTACTGCACGAGCGCATTAAACAAAGATTCACAAATATGTTGGAACAGGGATTCATAGACGAGGTCGTAGCCCTGCGAGATAGAGGTGACCTGCATTCGGGGATGCCGTCTATACGTGCTGTAGGCTATCGACAAGTCTGGGATTACCTGGATGGCAAGCTGACGCAAGCCGAGATGCAGGAGCGTGGAATCATTGCCACGCGCCAATTGGCAAAGCGCCAGTTCACCTGGCTGCGCAGTTGGGCTGATTTACACTGGTTGGACAGCCTCGATTGCGACAATCTGCCGCGCGCCTTGAAATACCTCGGGACCATCTCCATATTGAGCTGAGTCCTTGCAATTGCCGTCTATCCTTGGGGGTGTGACGGCCCCAAGCCATCTGTTTACCTATTTTTTATATTGAATCCTTAAAGGAGTGCGGCACATGTCAAAAGGGCATTCGCTACAAGACCCTTACTTGAATACTTTACGTAAAGAGAAAGTGGGGGTTTCCATCTACCTGGTCAACGGGATCAAACTGCAAGGCACGATCGAGTCTTTCGACCAGTTCGTAATCCTGCTGAAAAACACCGTTAGCCAAATGGTTTACAAACACGCTATCTCTACAGTGGTGCCGGTTCGTCCAATTCGTCTGCCTAGCGCAACCGAATCCGAAGCAGGTGACGCTGAGCCAGGTAACGCCTGATAGGAGTCTCCTTTGTTCTTTGAGCGCCACGGTGGTGGTGAACGGGCAATTCTCGTTCACTTGGATGGTCAGGACCCTGAGGCGCGCGAAGATCCGCAGGAGTTTCAGGAGTTGGCAATTTCGGCTGGCGCCGAGACCGTCGCGTTTTTTAACGTGCCGCGTCATCGGCCAACCGCCAAAACCCTGATCAGCAGCGGCAAGGTCGAAGAATTACGCGACCTGGTTAGCGCCGAACAGGTCGATCTGGTGATTTTCAATCACATCCTCACGCCCAGTCAGGAACGTAACCTCGAACGTATTTTCGAGTGTCGCGTGATCGACCGCACGGGTTTGATTCTCGATATCTTCGCCCAACGCGCCCGCACCCATGAAGGCAAGCTCCAGGTCGAACTGGCCCAGCTTGAACACATGAGTACGCGGCTGGTTCGTGGCTGGACTCACCTTGAACGGCAGAAGGGCGGTATCGGTCTGCGCGGCCCGGGTGAAACCCAGCTGGAAACCGACCGGCGTCTGTTGCGGGTTCGCCTGCGGCAGATCAAGGGGCGCCTGGAAAAGGTCCGCAGCCAGCGCGAGCAATCTCGGCGCGGGCGCAAACGTGCTGACATCCCGACGGTTTCACTGGTGGGTTATACCAACGCCGGCAAATCGACGCTGTTCAACTCGGTCACCGATTCCGACGTCTTCGCCGCCGACCAGCTATTCGCTACCCTCGACCCGACCTTGCGCCGACTCGAACTCGACGACCTCGGGCCGATCGTACTGGCCGACACCGTGGGCTTCATTCGCCACCTGCCGCACAAACTGGTCGAGGCATTTCGGGCTACGCTCGAAGAGTCGAGCAACTCCGACCTGCTGCTGCATGTGATCGATGCGCATGAGCCTGAGCGTATGGCCCAGATTGAACAGGTCATGGTGGTGCTCGGGGAGATCGGGGCGCAAGACTTGCCGATCCTTGAGGTATACAACAAACTCGATTTGCTCGAGGGTGTTGAGCCGCAGATCCAGCGCGATGCCGATGGCAAACCGCAGCGGGTCTGGTTGTCGGCCAAGGACGGTACCGGTCTGGACCTGCTCAAGCAGGCTGTGGCCGAACTGTTAGGCAGTGATTTGTTTATTGGCACCTTGCGCTTGCCGCAACGTTTTGCTCGACTGCGTGCGCAGTTTTTCGAACTCGGTGCGGTGCAAAAAGAAGAACACGACGAAGAAGGCATCAGCTTGCTGGCCGTTCGCTTGCCACGGATCGAATTGAATCGACTCGTGAGCCGCGAGGGTCTGCAACCGATGGAATTCATCGAGCAACACACTTTGCAATAAAAGCCTGAGAAAGCGGTTGTGCCGTGGTGACAGGCATTCTGTAGCATTGGTCGGCGCGCCGTGGGTGCGTCTTTGCTTTATCAGATGGAGAGCGCTATGGCTTGGAATGAGCCGGGTGGCAACTCGAATAATCAGGATCCTTGGGGTGGCAAGCGCCGCAATAACGGCGACCGCAAGGGACCACCGGATCTCGACGAGGCCTTCCGAAAGCTGCAGGAAAGCCTGAACGGGTTGTTCGGTGGTGGTAAAAAACGCGGTGACGAGGGCGGTCGCCCGGGCAAGAGTGGCGGCTTCGGCGGCCTGCTCGGCATCGGCCTGGTCGTGCTGGCGGCTGTGTGGCTGTACAGCGCTGTCTACGTGGTCGACGAGCAGGAGCAAGCCGTAGTGCTGCGCTTCGGCAAATACTATGAAACCGTCGGCCCGGGCCTGAACATCTATTTCCCGCCGATCGATCGCAAGTACATGGAAAACGTCACGCGTGAGCGTGCCTATACCAAGCAGGGTCAAATGCTGACTGAAGACGAAAATATCGTCGAAGTGCCGCTGACCGTGCAGTACAAGATCAGCAACCTGCAAGACTTCGTACTGAACGTCGATCAGCCGGAAATCAGCCTGCAACATGCAACCGACAGTGCCTTGCGTCACGTGGTGGGTTCTACCGCCATGGATCAGGTGCTGACCGAAGGTCGTGAGTTGATGGCCAGCGAAATCAAGGAGCGTCTGCAACGCTTCCTCGATACCTACCGCACCGGTATCACCGTCACTCAGGTCAACGTACAGAGCGCAGCTGCACCGCGTGAAGTCCAGGAAGCCTTCGATGACGTGATCCGCGCCCGTGAAGACGAGCAGCGTTCGCGAAACCAGGCTGAAACCTACGCCAACGGTGTCGTGCCGGAAGCCCGTGGTCAGGCCCAACGCATCCTCGAGGATGCCAACGGTTACCGCGACGAGACCGTCTCCCGCGCCAAGGGTGAGGCCGATCGCTTCACCAAGTTGGTGGCCGAGTATCGCAAGGCCCCTGAAGTCACCCGCCAGCGTCTGTACCTGGACACCATGCAGGAAATCTTCAGCAACACCAGCAAGGTTCTCGTGACCGGCAACAAGGATGGCCAGAACAATCTGCTCTACTTGCCGCTGGACAAGATGATCGACAGTGGTCGCAGTCCCGGCGCTCCGGTGACCGGTGCGGCAGCCAGCAGCAATGAAGTGAATGCGCGTGCGGCAGCTGATCTGCAGCAACAGCAAGCACGTACCAGGGAGAGTCGCTGATGAGCAATAAATCGCTGATCGCCCTTATTATCGGCGTCGTCGTGGCGATCGTTGCCTGGAACTGCTTCTACATCGTGGCTCAGACCGAGCGTGCGGTGTTGCTGCAGTTCGGTCGCGTGGTCCAGGCCGATGTTCAGCCGGGCCTGCACGTGAAAGTGCCTTACGTGAACAAGGTGCGCAAATTCGACGCGCGCCTGATGACACTGGATGCACCGACACAGCGCTTCCTGACGCTGGAAAAGAAAGCCGTCATGGTCGATGCCTACGCCAAGTGGCGCGTGAAAGATGCCGAGCGCTTCTACACCGCGACTTCCGGCCTCAAGCAGATTGCCGACGAGCGTCTTTCCCGTCGTCTGGAATCTGGCCTGCGTGACCAGTTCGGTAAGCGCACCCTGCACGAAGTGGTGTCCGGTGAGCGTGATGCGCTGATGGCAGACATCACCTCTTCGCTGAACAAGATGGCGGAAAAAGAGCTGGGCATCGAAGTTGTCGATGTCCGGGTCAAAACCATCGACCTGCCGAAGGAAGTGAACCGCAGCGTGTTCGAACGTATGAGCACCGAGCGTGAGCGTGAAGCTCGCGAGCACCGCGCCAAGGGTAACGAGCTGGCCGAAGGCATTCGTGCCGACGCCGACCGTCAACGCCGCGTGCTGCTGGCTGAAGCCTATCGTGAATCTGAAGAGGTTCGCGGTGACGGTGACGCCCAGGCTGCTGCGATCTACTCCAAGGCATACGGCCAGGATCAGGAGTTCTACGCGTTCTACCGTAGCCTGCGTGCCTACCGTGAAAGCTTCGCGAACAAATCCGACGTCATGGTCCTGGACCCGGGCAGCGACTTCTTCCGTTACCTGGAAAAAGCCAAGCCTTGATACGGCGTTGACCTGAATCATCCCCCGCCTGGCGGCTAAAACCTCGGGCGGGGTGATCCTTTGGGAAAACGTGTGTATGATGCGGCAGCCGGGAAATTCCCGGCTTTTTTGCGTCTGCACGTTTGATTGCTGTTTTTATGCAGGCGCCCGAGTTGAATGACTCGACAGGTTTTTCGAGGAAAGTGGTTGGCGAAGCCGGTTTCAGGCTTTTCGCCCCGTTGTCCATGCGCGCGGTTTGTGCGCATGGGCCGATCATTTTCTGCTTCACTCAAGGCTCGCCCAAAGGCTTGTCGCCCGGATCATAGGGGAATGGCGTAATGGCAACGGTAGACCGCTGGCTGCTGCCAGATGGCATCGAAGAAGTACTGCCACCAGAAGCTGCGCGCATCGAAGTAGCGCGTCGCCAGGTGTTGGATCTGTTCCAGAGCTGGGGTTACGAGTTTGTCGTGACTCCCCATATCGAGTACCTGGAATCCCTGCTGACCGGCGCGGGCTCGGACCTCGATCTGCGTACCTTCAAGGTCATCGACCCGCAGTCGGGCCGGCAGATGGGTTTCCGTGCCGACATCACGCCGCAAGTGGCGCGCATCGATGCGCATACCCTGCGTCGCGAAGGGCCGAGCCGTCTGTGTTATGCCGGTAGCGTGCTGCATGCTCAGCCGCGTGCGTTGTCGTCCTCGCGCAGCCCGATTCAACTGGGCGCCGAGTTGTACGGCGATGCCAGCCCGAGCAGTGACGTGGAAGTCATCAGCCTGATGCTGGCCATGCTGCAACTGGCCGATGTGCCGGATGTGCACATGGATCTCGGTCATGTAGGCATCTACCGCGGCCTGGCCCGTGCCGCCGGTTTGTCCGGTGAAGTCGAGCAACAGTTGTTCGATGCGTTGCAACGTAAAGCCATCGACGAGGTCATTACCTTGACCGAAGGCCTGCCTGCCGATCTGTCGGGCATGCTGCGAGCGCTGGTCGACCTGTGTGGCGGTCGTGAGGTGTTGAGCGCAGCGCGTGAGCGTCTGGCCAATGCGCCGGCACCCGTGCTGGCGGCCCTGGACGATCTGCTGGCAATTGCCGAGCGTCTGTCCACGCGTTTCCCGGAATTACCGCTGTATTTCGACCTGGGCGAGTTGCGCGGCTACCACTACCACACCGGTGTAGTGTTCGCCGTGTTCGTACCGGGTGTTGGCCAGTCCATTGCTCAGGGCGGTCGTTACGACGACATCGGTGCCGACTTCGGTCGTGCCCGTCCGGCGACTGGTTTCTCTACCGATTTGAAAACCCTGGTGACCCTGGGGCGTGCTGAAATCGAGCTACCGTCTGGCGGTATCTGGATGCCTGACAGTACGGATGCAGCACTCTGGCAGCAGGTTTGCCAGTTGCGCAGTGAGGGTCAGCGTGTCGTTCAGGCATTGCCTGGGCAGCTTTTGGCCGCCGCCCGTGAAGCGGACTGCGACCGGCAATTGATTCAGCAGAACGGGCTTTGGCAAGTATTGCCGCTGGCTTCTTGAGTTTTCCTGCCGGCCGCCGCCGGCACCAAGTTTGCGCGAATGAGGACAAGTGTTATGGGTAAGAATGTCGTAGTCCTGGGCACCCAATGGGGTGATGAGGGCAAAGGCAAGATCGTTGATCTGCTGACCGAACATGCTGCCGCCGTAGTGCGCTACCAAGGTGGCCACAACGCTGGCCACACCCTGGTGATCGACGGTGAAAAAACCGTCTTGCACCTGATCCCGTCGGGCGTGCTGCGCGAAGGCGTGCAGTGCCTGATCGGTAACGGCGTGGTGGTTGCACCCGACGCCCTGCTGCGGGAAATCATCAAGTTGGAAGAGAAAGGCGTACCGGTGCGCGAGCGCCTGCGTATCAGCCCGTCCTGCCCGCTGATCCTGTCCTACCACGTAGCGCTGGACCAGGCCCGTGAAAAGGCCCGTGGCGAGCTGAAGATCGGTACTACCGGTCGCGGCATCGGCCCGGCTTACGAAGACAAGGTTGCCCGTCGCGGTCTGCGCGTAGGTGATCTGCTCAACATGCCGCGCTTTGAAGCCAAGCTGCGTGAACTGGTGGAATACCACAACTTCATGTTGGTCGGTTTCTACAAAGAACCAGCCATTGACTTCGACAAGACCCTGGCCGAGTGTAAAGAATACGCTGAACTGCTCAAGCCGCTGATGCTGGACGTGACTGCCGAGCTGCACGACCTGCGTCGTGCTGGCAAAGACATCATGTTCGAAGGCGCCCAAGGTTCGTTGCTGGACATCGACCACGGCACCTACCCGTACGTGACCAGCTCTAACACCACCGCTGGCGGCGTTGCTACCGGTTCGGGCGTTGGTCCTATGTTCTTGGACTACATCCTGGGTATCACCAAGGCTTACACCACACGTGTAGGTTCGGGTCCATTCCCGACTGAGCTGTTCGACGAAGTCGGTGCGCACCTGGCTAAACAAGGTCACGAGTTCGGCGCGACTACCGGTCGTGCTCGTCGTTGTGGCTGGTTTGACGCCGTTATCCTGCGTCGCGCTATCGATGTGAACAGCATCTCGGGCATCTGCCTGACCAAGCTGGATGTACTCGACGGTCTGGAAACCATCAACATCTGCGTCGGCTACAAAGATGCAGAAGGTAAGGACGTTGCCCCGACTGACGCTGACAGCTACATGGGTCTGCAGCCGGTGTACGAAGAAGTGCTGGGCTGGACAGAGTCGACCGTGGGTGCCAAAACTCTGGAAGAGCTGCCAGCTAACGCCCGTGCTTACATCAAGCGCGTTGAAGAGCTGATCGGTGCGCCGATCGACATTATTTCGACGGGCCCGGACCGCAACGAAACCATCGTTCTGCGTCACCCGTTCGCTTAATAAGTCGTTGATGTAAAACACGAAGGCCCCTTAATTGGGGCCTTTGTCGTTTATGCCCGTCGAACGGCATGACCTTTGCTGCGAACATTAAAAAAGCATCGTTTCTGACGTGCTATCAATTTGATGGCGTCAAAGCAGAGGGATTTTCAGTGTCGGCCGTTCTCTCACTGTTACAAAGCCGTCTCTTGCGGCCCGTGTTCGTTACCCTTGGTATCGCCCTTTTGGTGCAGGTGCTGGTGGCTGTCGCTCTGACCCGGAGCACAGTGACTGCGCTGGAAGCTGATTTGGGTGTGCGACTGGACGCCGACAGCCAAAAGCTCTCGGGTGAACTTGAGCAGGCAGGGCGTGAAGTCACGTCGAGCCTGGATAGCCTGTCCACCAGTACCCGTCAGCGCCTGACCGCTGGGCTGTCTTCGCGTCTGAAGGACGAGCAGGCACAACTGCGTACGACGCTGGAGAAGGACCTGAAGGATTCGGCCAACGACATGGCGCAGCTTCTGGCCTCGGTCGCACCCCGCGCCATGTGGGACAGCGACATCCCCACCCTGTCCGAATTCGCTCGCCGTGCCCAGCGCAATCCCAATGTGTTGTTCGTGGTCTACGACGACGCCACGGGCCAGCACCTGACGCGCTACCTCAACCGGGAGAACCCGATCAACAAGGCGCTTCTGGAAAAAGGCCAGGGCGAGCGGGCGCTGGACAAGGTACTGGATGCGGCGAAGAACGATCCGTCGGTCTACTACCTTGAAGCCTCGATCAACCCCAATGGGGTGGAGATCGGCAAGGTTCTGATGGGTGTCTCGACCGCCTCGGTGGAAACCGATCTGGCGGCGCTGGACAAGCGTTTCTCGGCGCTGATCGCCAGCAGTGATCAACTGGTGGGCGACAGCCTCAAAGGCGCGGCGGCTGACAGCGCAGCGGCGATGCGCGGGCGTCTGCAATCGGCGCAGTCCACCGCCACTGAAATGAAAGCCAATACCACCACTGCCGTGCAGGAAGCAGCGGGGACTTTACGCTGGCGCATTGGCATGGGTTTGGCGCTTGTGGGTTTTGGTGTGCTGCTGTTGCTGGCAGTGGTACTGGGCCGTCGAGTGGTAAACCGCTTGAAAATGCTGATCACCGCCATGGATGACTTAGCGGCAGGTGAGGGTGATCTGACCAAGCGTGTGCAGATCAACAGCCAGGACGAGATTGGCGACATGGCCTCGGCGGTCAATCGCTTTGTGGATAAGTTACAGCCGATCGTGCGGGAGGCAGGCGATGTGGCCCAGCGGACCGGCGTGGAAATCGGCGCCATGACCCTGCGCAATGCCGGCGCCGATGCCGCGGCGGGCATGCAGCGCGATGAAGTGGCCGAAAGCTTGCGCGCGTTGTCGCAAATGGCTGATGAAGCCCAGTCTGAAAGCCACGCCATGCAGGCCGCTTTGCGGCAGGTGGTGGATATTCGTCAGGCTACGGATGAGAACACCCGGACCTCGGCGAAAGTTGGCAGTCTCATTGAGGCATTGGCCGGACAAGTCGATACCGGCGCGAAAGTCATCGAGCGCCTAGCGCAGCAGAGTGAGCAGATTGAAGTGGTGTTGACGGTGATTCACGGGATCGCTGAACAAACCAACTTGCTGGCGTTGAACGCGGCCATTGAGGCCGCGCGTGCCGGCGAGACCGGTCGCGGGTTTGCCGTGGTGGCGGATGAGGTGCGGGCACTGGCGAGCAAGACTCAGAGCTCAACCGGCGACATTCAGGCACACATCGTTGCGTTGCAGCAGGGCGCAAGGGAGGCTGTTGCAGCGATTGGTCAGGCTGGACGTCAGGCCAGCGAAGGTTTGCTGGTGTTGCGCGACAGTGCGCGGTTGCAGCAGTCGGTGCAGGCGTCGGTCGAGCAGGTGCATGCGGCGATCGGTCTGGCGACCCAGGCCGCGGCGCATCAGGCGCAAGGTGCGCAGGCTGTGCGTGGGCGGGTTGAGACCATTCATGCTCAGGCTGAGAAGGCTGCTCAGGCGGTGGTGGAAACCACTGCCAGCGGCAAGGTGCTGGATGGCTTGGCGGCGCAATTGAAGGCGAGCCTGGGGCAGTTCCGGGCTTAAGTTTTTCCTCCGCAAGTCTGACGCCTTCGCGGGCAAGCCTCGCTCCTACAGGAATTGCGTCGTGCGCACATTTTGCGAACGACGCGGCACCGTAGGAGCGAGGCTTGCCCGCGAAGCTGTTCAGCGGCTCAAATACATCCGAGTCGTTAGGAGATAAACCGGCAACCCCGACACTACAATCAACAGCGCCGCATAAGGCGCCGCCGCCGCAAATTCCACATTCGCGGTATGCGCCCAGACTTCCGTCGCCAGGGTATTCAGCCCGGTCGGACTCAGCAACAGCGTCGCCGTCAGCTCCTTCATCGCATCCAGAAACACTAATGCAAACGCGGCCCCCAAGGCAGGGAAGATAATCGGCAGCGTCACCCGACAAAACGCGCTGAAGGACGACGCCCCCAGCGTGCGTGCGGCCTCTTCCAGTTGCGGTGCCGCCTTGTTCAGCGCGGTGCGAATCGGTGCTTGTGCCAGTGGCAGAAACAACAGCGCATATGCAATCAGCAACAGCGCCGAGGTCTGATACAGCACCGGCACATAATGCAGGGCGAAATACACCAGAGTCAGTGCAATCACCAATCCTGGCAATGCATGCAGCAGATACGGCAGGCGCTCGGCCCAGATTGCCAGTCGGCCTTTATGGCGCACCACCAATAATCCCACCGGTACCGCCAGCACCAGGCACAGCGCCGCACCACCGAGAGACAGCGCCAGAGACGACAACAACGCCTCGCTGATCGCGGCGACCGGGAACGCCGCCGACGAACCCACCATCAGCCAGTACGCCAGCATCCCCAGCGGAATGCCGCTGCCGATGATCGCGAGCAGCAGGCAGCAAACCTGTCCGACAGTCGTCCATGGCCCCAGGCGAACCTGTTGCGCCTGCCTCGCCGCGCCCTGGCCGGTGCGCACATGTCGGCCCTTGCCACGCACGCGTACCTCCAGCCATAGCAGCACCAGACACAGCGCCAACAGCACCGCCGAGAGCATCGCTGCGTTAGCGTTGCTGAATTCCAGCTCGAACTGTTGGTAGATCGCTGTCGTGAAAGTCTGCAGCCCGATGATCGACAGCGCGCCGAACTCCACCAGCATGTGCAGCGCAATCAGCAGCGAACCGGCCAGCAGCGACGGCCAAAGCAGGGGCAGGGTGATTTTGAAGAACACGCCCCAGCGATTCTGCCCCAGGGTCCGTGCGGACTCCTCCAGGGACGGATCGAGATTGCGCAGGGTTGCCGCCACCGGCAGAAAAATCAGCGGGTACTTGGACAGGGTCATCACCAGAATCGCGCCGCCTAGCCCTTCGAAGTGAGCGCTCAGGGAGACCCAGGTGAAGCTGCTGACAAATGCCGGCACTGCGAACGGCAGGCACAGGATCACGCCCCATAGCCGTCGCCCCGGCAGAGTGCTGCGTTCCAGCAACCAGGCGAGCGACAAGCCAATCACGCCGCAGGCCAGCGTGACGCCCACCATCAGCGCCAGCGTATTACGCAGCAGGCCAAGCACGTAAGGTCGCCACAACAGATGCAGCGCCTCGGCCAAGCCTGCTTGCCAGGTCTTGAGGCCGACATAAGCCAGTGGCAACAGGCTGAGCACCACCAGCAGCAAAACCGGCAGCAACAACCAGATCGACGGCCGCTTGCGCCGTGGCACGTAGCCCCCACGCAAGGCGGGGGCAGATAACGATGCGCTCATCAGTTCAGGCCAACGTCACGTTCCAGGTCCAGGGCTTCTTCGGCGTTGCCGAGATCGGCGGGCGTGACGTTCGGTGCTTGCAGTTCGCTGAACGGCTTGAGGCCGCGATCCGATTCCATGCCTTTGTGCAGCGGGTATTCGGCGGTGGTCTGGGTGATCACGCGCTGACCTTCTTCGCTGGCCATGTAGGCGAGGAATTGCTGGGCTTCTTCTGGATGTTTGCTGGATTTCAGTACGGCGGCGCTGGAAACAGTGATCAACCCACCGACGTCGCCGCCGGTAAAGTAATGCAGTTTCGAATCGAGCTGGCCTTTTTCACGCTGCAAGGCGAACCAGTAGTAATTGTTCACCAGTACGGTGGCGACTTCGCCGTTTTCCACAGCCTTCAGCGCGACCATGTTGTTGCTGTAGGTCTTGCCGAAAGCGCGCAGGCCAGTGAGCCATTCTTCGGCGGCGTCCATGCCGTGGACTTTAATGATCGCCACGGCCTGTTCCTGGAATGCGCCGCTGGTGGGTACGAAGCCGACCTTGCCTTGCCATTTCGGATCGGAAAATTCCATCACCGATTTGGGCAGGTCTTTTTCATCGATCAACTTGGGGTTGAACGCAACCACGCGGACTCGCGCAGTGATACCGATCCAGGTGCCGTTGCTGGCAACGTAGTCCTTGGGCAGGACTTCAAGGGTGGCGGCATCGGTTTTCGCCAGCAGGCCTTGTTCGCCGAGTTTGTTCAGTGGTGGGGATTCTTCGGTGTAGATCACGTCGGCGGGGGAGCGATCGCCTTCTTCGACAATCTGGCTGGCGAGCTGGTTGCTGCTGCCCTTGCGCACATTGACGTGAATCCCAGTCTTGGCTTCGAAGGCTTTGGCGACGGCGTCGCCGACTTCCTTGTGTTGGCCGTTATAGAGTGTCAGGGAAGCCGGGTCGGCGGCTTGGGTGAGGGGAGTGGCGAGTGTCAGGCCGAGGAGGGTGATGGTCAGGCCGCGGCGCAGGGTATTTCGAAACATCATTCGCAGGGTTCCTCACTGTCGCATTGCAAAAACTTGTAACAATGATAAACGATATTGTTTCTCATATGCGTCTTGCGGGTCTGAGGAGTGTTTGCTAGAGGGGCGGGGGCGAGTTTTGTGGCGAGGGAGCTTGCTCCCGCTCGGCTGCGAAGCAGTCGTAAACCCTGAGAGTGCGGTGTAACTGTTGGAATGATGAGGAGCGCTTCGCACTCCAGCGGGAGCAAGCTCCCTCGCCACAGGGAGGTATTGGCTTGGGGTTTTTGAAAGCCAGAAACGCAAAAACCCGCTTTCGCGGGTTTCTGTGAAATTCAAGATCGTGACCTTGAATTTGAATTGGTGCCCAGAAGAAGACTCGAACTTCCACGACCTTGCGGTCACCAGCACCTGAAGCTGGCGTGTCTACCAATTTCACCATCTGGGCATAATCGCAAGCGTTGCCGCTGTTGATGTGGCGCACTATACGGAGAGCATTTTGATCTGTAAACCCCTGATTTAATTTTAATAAACCGGAAGCCTGAAATGCAAAAACCCGCTTTCGCGGGTTTTTGTGTGAGCCTTGAAATTGTTCTAATCTCAAGCTCGAAATTGGTGCCCAGAAGAAGACTCGAACTTCCACGACCTTGCGGTCACCAGCACCTGAAGCTGGCGTGTCTACCAATTTCACCATCTGGGCAGTATCGGCAGCGCGTGTGCGTCGTCGATGGCGCGCACTATACGGAGCGTCTTTTTAACTGTAAACCCCCGACATCGAAAAAACCTGGAAAATTTCTCCAGTGGTATTCAAATCAGCTTTGCGATGTCGATAAAGGGCTTTAGATGGGCTGTCATAGCCTGAAATTTCCCGTTTCATTACGCCTATGCCAAACTAACCCGCATATAGACAAGGTGAAAACTCTCTAATGGCCGATTGGCAGTCCCTCGATCCCGAGGCCGCTCGTGAAGCGGAAAAATATGAAAACCCTATTCCTAGCCGCGAACTGATCCTTCAGCACCTTGCTGATCGAGGTTCGCCTGCTAACCGCGAGCAGCTGGTCGAAGAGTTTGGTCTGATCACAGAAGACCAGATCGAAGCCCTGCGTCGCCGCCTGCGCGCCATGGAGCGCGACGCTCAACTCATCTATACCCGTCGTGGCACTTATGCGCCGGTGGACAAGCTCGACCTGATCCTGGGCCGCATCAGCGGTCACCGTGACGGCTTCGGCTTCCTGGTACCGGACGACGGCAGTGACGACCTGTTCATGAGCCCGGGGCAAATGCGCCTGGTGTTCGATGGTGACCGTGCCCTGGCTCGTGTTTCCGGTCTCGACCGTCGCGGTCGCCGCGAAGGCATGATCGTCGAAGTGGTGTCCCGCGCTCACGAGACCATCGTCGGTCGTTACTTCGAAGAGGGCGGTATCGGTTTCGTCGTCGCGGACAATCCGAAGATCCAGCAAGAAGTGCTGGTGACTCCGGGCCGTAACGCCAATGCCCAGATCGGTCAATTCGTCGAAGTGAAGATCACTCACTGGCCGACGCCACGCTTCCAGCCGCAAGGCGACGTGGTCGAAGTCGTGGGTAACTACATGGCGCCGGGCATGGAAATCGATGTCGCCCTGCGCACCTACGATATCCCTCACGTCTGGCCTGAAGCGGTGCTCAAGGAAGCCGCCAAGCTCAAGCCGGAGGTCGAAGAGAAAGACAAAGAGAAGCGCATCGACCTGCGCCATCTGCCGTTCGTGACCATCGACGGTGAAGATGCGCGCGACTTCGATGACGCGGTCTACTGCGAAGCCAAACCGGGCAAGCTGCGCCTGTTCTCCGGTGGCTGGAAGTTGTACGTGGCGATCGCCGACGTTTCCAGCTACGTGAAAATCGGTTCGGCGCTGGATAACGAATCCCAGGTTCGTGGCAACTCGGTGTACTTCCCCGAGCGCGTCGTGCCAATGCTGCCTGAGCAGCTGTCCAACGGCCTGTGCTCGCTGAACCCGCACGTCGATCGCCTGGCCATGGTCTGCGAGATGACCATCTCCAAATCCGGCGAAATGACCGACTACTGCTTCTACGAAGCGGTGATTCACTCCCACGCCCGCCTGACCTATAACAAGGTCAGTGCCATGCTGGAGACGCCGAAAGCTACCGAAGCGCGTCAGCTCCGTGGTGAGTACACCGACGTCCTGCCGCACCTCAAGCAGCTGTATGCGCTGTACAAGGTTTTGCTGGCGGCCCGTCACGTGCGTGGCGCGATTGATTTCGAAACGCAGGAAACCCGGATCATCTTCGGCTCCGAGCGCAAAATCGCCGAAATCCGTCCGACCGTTCGCAACGACGCCCACAAGCTGATCGAGGAATGCATGCTGGCGGCCAACGTGGCCACTGCAGAGTTCCTGAAGAAGCACGAAATCCCTGCGCTGTATCGCGTTCACGACGGCCCGCCACCGGAGCGTCTGGAAAAACTGCGCGCCTTCCTTGGCGAGCTCGGCCTGTCCCTGCACAAAGGCAAGGATGGTCCGTCGCCGAAGGATTACCAGGCTTTGCTGGCAGGCATCAAGGACCGTCCGGATTTCCACCTGATCCAGACCGTCATGCTGCGTTCGTTGAGCCAAGCGGTGTACAGCGCTGATAACCAGGGCCACTTCGGCCTGAATTACGAAGCCTATACCCACTTCACTTCGCCGATTCGCCGCTACCCGGACTTGCTCACGCACCGGGCGATTCGCAGCGTCATCCATTCGAAAATGGACACCCCGCACGTTCGCCGTGCTGGCGCGATGACCATTCCGAAAGCGCGCATTTATCCGTACGACGAAGCGATCCTGGAGCAGCTCGGCGAGCAGTGCTCGATGAGCGAGCGCCGTGCCGACGAAGCGACCCGCGACGTAGTGAACTGGCTCAAGTGCGAGTTCATGAAAGACCGCGTGGGCGAATCGTTCCCGGGTGTGATCACCGCCGTGACCGGTTTCGGCCTGTTCGTCGAACTGACCGATATTTACGTCGAGGGCCTGGTGCACGTCACCGCGCTGCCGGGTGATTACTACCACTTCGATCCTGTACACCACCGCCTCGCCGGTGAGCGTACCGGTCGCAGCTTCCGCCTTGGCGACACCGTTGAAGTGCGCGTCATGCGCGTCGACCTCGACGAGCGCAAGATCGACTTCGAGATGGCTGAAAAAACCATCAGCGCGCCAATCGGCCGCAAGAAGCGAGGGGCTGAGACTACTGCCCCTGCTGCCAAAACCGCCGCAGAACCGGCACCGGCGAAAACCGGCCGTCGTCCTGCCAAGGAAAAGGCTGTCGAAGCCTATCGCCCGAGCGATGCCGCGGCAAAAAATGCCGAGTTGCGCAAAAGTCGTGAACTGAAACAGGCGTTGTTGTCTGAAGCGAAAAGCGGCGGTAAAGCGGCGTCTGGGGGAAAGACCGGGCGGTCGGCGCCTGACAAGGCCTCCGGCGGCAAGCCAGCAAAGCCGAGCAAACACCGTAAAGGCCCGCCAAAAGCGGGTTCCGCTCCAGCCGCCAGAAGCGGCGGGGCGCGTAAACCTAAGGCCAAGTCATGAGTCAGTTGGAAAAGATCTATGGCGTGCACGCTGTAGAAGCGTTGCTGCGTCACCACCCAAAACGCGTCAAGCAGATCTGGCTGGCTGAAGGCCGCAGTGATCCGCGGGTTCAGGCGCTGATCGAGTTGGCGAACGAAAATCGCGTGGCCGTCGGCAACGCCGAGCGTCGTGAGCTGGATGCCTGGGTTGAAGGCGTGCACCAGGGCGTGGTGGCGGAGGTGAGTCCGAGCCAGGTCTGGGGCGAAGCGATGCTCGATGAGTTGCTCGATCGCACCGAAGGCGCACCGTTGCTGCTGGTGCTCGACGGTGTGACCGATCCGCACAACCTCGGCGCTTGCCTGCGTTCGGCCGATGCGGCCGGCGCGCTGGCGGTGATCGTGCCGAAGGACAAGTCAGCCACGCTGACCCCGACGGTGCGTAAAGTGGCCTGCGGTGCGGCGGAAGTGATTCCGTTGGTGGCCGTGACCAACCTGGCGCGCACCCTGGAAAAACTCAAGCAGCGTGGCTTGTGGGTTGTCGGTACGGCGGGCGAGGCTGAACAGAGTCTGTATCAGCAAGACATGACCGGCCCGACCATCCTGATCATGGGTGCTGAAGGCAGCGGCATGCGTCGCCTGACCCGCGATCTTTGCGATTACCTGGTGCACCTGCCGATGGCTGGTAGTGTCAGCAGTCTCAACGTTTCCGTGGCGACTGGAGTGTGCCTGTTCGAGGCCCTGCGTCAACGTGGTGCCAAGGCCAAGGCTTCTGCCAAGAAGTCCTGATTCAGCGGTAAACCCCTCCTGTGGGGGCTAGCCTGCTAGCGATGGCGGAGTAACATTCAGCATCAATATTGAATGTTGTTTCCTCATCGCTAGCAGGCTAGCTCCCACAGTGGTTTGTGTTTTGGGCAAATAATTGTGGTTGTTCAAATAATCACCAATTGCCTTGCGCCTCTCTTGTCCCTTCTCTACAATTGCGCCCCTTGCTGTGACGGCAGGCACGCATGTGTCTATCGCAAGCAAGTCCATAAGTGTCATTCACTCCTTGTCTGACCGCTTTTGAGCGGCAGGCTACAACCCGTAAGGAGCATTCATGCGTCATTACGAAATCATCTTTTTGGTCCACCCGGATCAAAGCGAGCAAGTCGGCGGCATGGTTGAGCGTTACACCAAGCTGATCGAAGAAGACGGCGGCAAAATCCACCGTCTGGAAGATTGGGGCCGTCGTCAACTGGCCTACGCAATCAACAATGTTCACAAGGCTCACTACGTGATGCTGAACGTTGAGTGCACTGGCAAGGCCCTGGCCGAGCTGGAAGACAACTTCCGCTACAACGATGCAGTGATCCGTAACCTGGTCATCCGTCGCGAAGAAGCCGTCACCGGCCAATCCGAGATGCTCAAGGCTGAAGAAAACCGCAGTGAGCGCCGTGAGCGTCGCGACCGTCCTGAGCACTCCGACGCCGAAGGCGTTGATGGTGATGACAGCGACGCCAGCGATAACGCTGACGAGTAATCCACGGACCTTTTGAGGAGCCTATTACATGGCACGTTTCTTCCGTCGTCGTAAATTCTGCCGCTTCACCGCTGAAGACGTGAAAGAGATCGATTACAAAGATCTCAACACTCTGAAAGCTTACGTATCCGAGACCGGCAAAATCGTTCCAAGCCGCATCACCGGTACCAAAGCTCGTTATCAGCGTCAGCTGGCCACCGCTATCAAGCGCGCCCGCTTCCTGGCCCTGCTGGCCTACACCGACAGCCACGGCCGCTGAGACCGGGCAGTCGACACGTAGCAAAGGATTGAATGCATGCGCGCCTTAGCTGAGTTCATCATGCGCGGCCGTATGCAGGCCACTCTGGTAGTGGCCGGATGCGCAACATTGCCGTTGTTGTATTGGTTGGGTGCTGCCGCCGGATGCCTTGTGCTCCTGCGGCGCGGATTGAAGGACGCCTTGGGCGTTCTTGCTCTGGGACTGCTGCCGGCGTTGATCTGGTGGCTTTACTCCGACGACCCACGGGCACTTCTGGTGCTGCTGGGGTCTTCGAGCCTTGCGTTGGTTTTGCGCGCAAGCGAGTCCTGGAACCGCGTGCTGCTGGTCAGCATAGCGATGGGGTTGGTGTTTTCAGTGGTGCTGGGGGCGGCTTTTGCGCCCCAGATCGAGATGCTGGCGCAGGCTTTGATAAAAGTCATGCCGTCGCTACTCGGTGATGTCTACCAGCAATTGTCGGTAGACGAGCAAGCGCGTTTCGCGTCCCTGATTGCACCGGTCCTGACCGGCCTGATTGCGGCCTTGTTGCAAATCGTCAGTGTGCTGAGCCTGATTGTCGGGCGCTACTGGCAGGCGTTGTTGTACAACCCGGGTGGTTTTGGTCGCGAGTTTCGCGCCATCCGAATCCCGCTTTTACCGGCGATGTTGCTGCTGGTGTTGATGCTTCTGGGGCCTAACTTAGGCTCGCAGATGGCCATGTTGACACCGTTGTGCAGCGTACCGCTGGTGTTCGCCGGGCTGGCCCTGATTCACGGGCTGGTGGCGCAAAAGCGACTGGCCAAATTCTGGCTGGTGGGGTTGTACGTCACGCTGTTGCTGTTCATGCAACTGATCTATCCGTTGCTGGTGGTCTTGGCCATCGTCGACAGCCTGATTGATTTTCGCGGTCGTTCGGCACCGAAAGATGCCGATAACGCGAACGGTGAAGGTTAAAAGTTAAGAGGATTTTCACATGCAACTGATCCTTCTGGAAAAAGTCACCAACCTGGGCAACCTGGGTGACAAAGTGAACGTTAAGGCTGGTTACGGTCGTAACTACCTGCTGCCTTACGGCAAAGCTACCGCTGCGACCGCTGCCAACCTGGCTGCGTTCGAAGAGCGTCGCGCTGAGCTGGAAAAAGCCGCAGCAGACCGTAAAACTTCGGCTGAAAGCCGTGCCGCCCAACTGGCTGAGCTGGAAGTGACTATCACTGCCACCGCTGGTGACGAAGGCAAGCTGTTCGGTTCGATCGGCACCCACGACATCGCTGATGCACTGACCGCCTCTGGCGTTGAAGTTGCAAAAAGCGAAGTTCGTCTGCCGAACGGCACCATCCGCAACGTAGGCGAATTCGACGTAGCCGTGCACCTGCACGCCGAAGTTGAAGCCACCGTACGCGTTGTCGTGGTAGCAGCTTAAGCAGCACTTGTCGGCTGGCACCCTCGGGTGCTTGCCGGTAACATCGGGCACGATCCTGTTTACAGGTCGTGCCCTTTGTCTTTCTGCGGTTCCTGATTTTCTACAAACTAATTCCAAGTGGCCATGAACGATATTTCCGCTCCCGAGCAATACGATCTGCAAACCGCTGCCCTGAAGGTGCCGCCGCATTCCATCGAGGCCGAACAGGCCGTGCTCGGTGGTCTGATGCTGGACAACAACGCCTGGGAACGTGTGCTGGATCAAGTCTCCGACGGCGATTTCTATCGGCATGACCACCGCCTGATCTTCCGTGCGATCGCCAAGCTGGCCGATCAGAACTCCCCGATCGACGTCGTGACCCTTGCCGAGCAATTGGACAAGGAAGGTCAGACGTCCCAGGTCGGTGGTCTCGGCTACCTGGGTGAGCTGGCGAAAAACACGCCGTCTGTCGCCAACATCAAGGCCTATGCCCAGATCGTTCGTGCGCGGGCGACCTTACGGCAACTGATCGGCATCGCCACCGAAATTGCCGACAGCGCTTTCAACCCGGAAGGCCGCACGGCTGAAGAGATTCTCGACGAAGCTGAGCGGCAAATCTTCCAGATCGCCGAGGCCCGGCCAAAAACCGGCGGCCCGGTGAGCGTGAATGACCTGCTGACCAAGGCTATCGACCGCATCGATACCTTGTTCAACACCGACAACGCCATCACCGGCCTGTCCACCGGTTACACCGACCTCGACGAGAAGACCAGCGGCTTGCAGCCTTCCGACCTGATCATCGTCGCCGGCCGTCCGTCCATGGGTAAAACCACCTTCGCGATGAACCTGGTGGAAAACGCCGTGTTGCGCAGCGACAAGTGCGTACTGGTTTACTCGCTGGAGATGCCGGGCGAATCGCTGATCATGCGTATGCTGTCGTCCCTTGGGCGTATCGACCAGACCAAGGTCCGGGCCGGTCGCCTGGACGATGACGATTGGCCGCGCCTGACCTCGGCGGTCAACCTGCTGAACGATCGCAAGCTGTTCATCGACGACACGGCCGGTATCAGCCCGTCGGAGATGCGTGCGCGGACCCGGCGTCTGGTGCGTGAACACGGCGACATCGCCCTGATCATGATCGACTACCTGCAGTTGATGCAGATTCCAGGTTCCGGCGGCGACAACCGGACCAACGAGATTTCCGAGATCTCCCGTTCCTTGAAAGCCCTCGCCAAGGAATTCAACTGCCCGGTGGTGGCGCTGTCCCAGCTCAACCGCTCCCTGGAACAACGACCGAACAAACGCCCGATCAACTCCGACCTCCGGGAATCCGGAGCGATCGAGCAGGATGCTGACGTGATCATGTTCGTGTACCGGGATGAGGTCTATCACCCGGAAACCGAGCATAAAGGCATCGCCGAGATCATCATCGGCAAGCAGCGGAACGGCCCGATCGGCACGTCACGACTGGCGTTCATCGGCAAGTACACCCGCTTCGAAAACCTGGCGCCGGGCAGCTACAATTTCGACGACGAGTAAGTTGTGTAGTGCCTGACAGGGCCTCTTTGCGGGCAAGCCTCGCTCCTACAGGTTTTGTGTTGGATCACGATTGCACGAACGACACATGACCTGTAGGAGCGAGGCTTGCCCGCGAAGGGGGCGACACTAATTTCCGACCATAGCCGTCGGAATTGGTCAAATTTTGTGCTATATTCCGCGCCCGCGAAATTCAATGAAAGCCAACACCGGTTATCGACATGCAAGCAGCCAAGCCGTTATTTGACTATCCCAAGTACTGGGCCGAATGTTTCGGGCCAGCGCCATTCCTGCCGATGAGCAGGGAGGAGATGGATCAGCTTGGCTGGGATTCCTGCGACATCATCATCGTCACCGGTGATGCCTACGTCGACCACCCGTCTTTCGGCATGGCAATCATTGGCCGGCTGCTGGAGTCCCAGGGCTTCCGCGTCGGGATCATTGCCCAGCCTAACTGGCAGTCCAAAGACGACTTCATGAAGCTCGGCGAGCCGAACCTGTTCTTCGGTGTCGCGGCCGGCAACATGGACTCGATGATCAACCGCTACACCGCCGACAAGAAAATCCGTTCCGACGACGCCTACACCCCCGGTGGCCTGGCGGGCAAACGTCCGGATCGCGCGAGCCTGGTTTACAGCCAGCGCTGCAAGGAAGCCTACAAGCACGTGCCGATCGTGCTCGGTGGCATCGAAGCCTCCCTGCGCCGCATTGCCCACTACGATTACTGGCAGGACCGGGTGCGCAACTCGATCCTGATCGACGCTTGCGCCGATATCCTGCTCTACGGCAACGCCGAGCGTGCGATCGTCGAAGTCGCCCAGCGTCTGTCGTTCGGTCACAAGATCGAAGACATCACCGATGTGCGTGGCACCGCGTTCATTCGTCGTGACACGCCAAAAGACTGGTTCGAGATCGACTCCACGCGCATTGACCGTCCGGGCAAGGTCGACAAGATCATCAACCCGTACGTGAACACCCAAGACACCCAGGCTTGTGCTATCGAGCAGGAAAAGGGGCCGGTTGAAGACCCGAACGAAGCGAAGGTCGTGCAATTGCTGCCGAACCCGCGCCTTACCCGCGAGAAAACGGTCATCCGTTTGCCGTCGATGGAAAAAGTCCGTGGCGACTCGGTGCTCTACGCCCACGCCAACCGCGTGCTTCACCTGGAAACCAACCCAGGCAACGCCCGTGCGCTGGTGCAGAAGCATGGCGAAGTGGACGTCTGGTTCAACCCGCCTCCGATTCCCATGACCACCGAAGAAATGGACTACGTCTTCGGCATGCCTTACGCACGGGTTCCGCACCCGGCGTACGGCAAGGAAAAGATTCCTGCCTACGACATGATCCGCTTCTCGGTGAATATCATGCGCGGCTGCTTCGGCGGCTGTACGTTCTGCTCGATCACCGAGCACGAAGGCCGGATCATCCAGAACCGTTCCGAAGAGTCGATCATTCGCGAAATCGAAGAGATCCGTGACAAGGTGCCAGGCTTCACCGGGGTGATTTCCGACCTCGGCGGCCCGACCGCGAACATGTACCGCATCGCCTGCAAGAGCCCGGTCATCGAATCCGCGTGCCGCAAGCCGTCCTGCGTGTTCCCGGGCATCTGTGAAAACCTCAACACCGATCACTCGTCGCTGATCCAGCTCTATCGCAGCGCCCGTGCCTTGCCGGGTGTGAAGAAAATCCTGATCGCGTCCGGCCTGCGTTACGACCTCGCGGTCGAGTCGCCGGAATACGTCAAGGAACTGGTGACTCACCACGTCGGTGGTTACCTGAAGATCGCCCCGGAACACACCGAGGAAGGTCCGCTCAACCAGATGATGAAACCGGGCATCGGCAGCTATGACAAGTTCAAGCGCATGTTCGAGAAGTACACCAAGGAAGCCGGGAAAGAACAGTACCTGATTCCGTACTTCATCGCCGCTCACCCGGGCACCACCGACGAAGACATGATGAACCTGGCCCTGTGGCTCAAGGGCAACGGTTTCCGTGCCGACCAGGTGCAGGCGTTCTACCCGTCGCCGATGGCCACCGCCACCGCGATGTACCACTCGGGCAAGAACCCTCTGCGCAAAGTCACTTACAAGAGTGACGGCGTGACCATCGTCAAGAGCGAAGAACAGCGTCGCCTGCACAAGGCGTTCTTGCGTTATCACGACCCCAAAGGCTGGCCGATGCTGCGCGAAGCGCTGACCCGCATGGGCCGCGCCGACCTGATCGGGCCGGGCAAGAACCAGTTGATCCCGCTGCATCAACCGGCGACCGACAGCTACCAGAGCGCCCGTCGCAAGAACTCGACGCCGGCCGGTAGCCATAAAGTGTCCGGGGAAAAGACCACCAAGATCCTGACCCAGCACACCGGCCTGCCACCGCGTGCCAGCGATGGCGGTAACCCGTGGGACAAGCGTGAACAGGCCAAGGCGGCGGCATTCGCCCGCAACCAACAAGCGGCCAAGGAACGCAAGGACGCGGCCAAAGGCAAGGGACCCAAACCGGCCCGCAAGCCAGTCGTGCCGCGTTAATCTCCGCGCCAAATCGCAAAACGCCAGCCTCAGTGCTGGCGTTTTGTTTTCTAGCGAGTGTGCGGCCTGTTTGCTAAGGTGACGCGCACTTCAATGGCTGCCCGGAAACTGATTTCCCTATACGACGCCAAACCCTGTGGGAGCCGGGCTCGCTCGCGATGATGGCGGCACAGGCAATAAAGATCTCCCCCCGATCTTCAAGGACGATTCACATGAGCAACCCCTTACCGGGCATCGGCATGGATTACAGCCCTTCTCAGTTCATGGCCCGTCAACGGATCGAAAGCCAGATCAACCTGCCACGCCTGTTCGCCGCCATCGACGCCGACCCCGGAATCGTCGGTGCGGGCGTGGTGTACATCGACGCCGAGTTCAACGTAGTGACCCTGCGCGAGTTCAAGCCGATTTGCAGTATCAAGCCCAAGCGAATCATTTTGCGCGAGGCGCAGAAGTACATTGCACCGGCTCAATTCGCTGATCAGGTGCAGAGCAATCCGCGGGAATCGCGATTGGTAGCAGAGGCAGTGAATACCACACTGTCGTGCGCCGGTGCGGTGATCAGTTGGGCTGTCATTGCCAGCGGAACGATCCTGGTTCCGTTCAGCGCGGGTGCGAGTTCGGTCGTTGTAGCTATTGCTTATACCGCCGCCGGTGCAAGCAGTCTTCAGTGCCTCAATGGCATCACACGAACCACCCTTGAAGTGGCCAAACCTGAAGTGAACGATTGGCTGGACAGCGAGGCGTGGTACCAGAATGCATCTATCGGGTTGGATGCCGCTTCACTGGTGGGTGTTGGGGCATCTGCTCTGACCACCATCAAACTGGTCAGGGTCGCCAAAGCTACTACTGGGAAAAGCCTGCGCGATGTACTTCGTGGGCTGAACAGGCAGGAACGGGCGAAGCTGACCAAGGAACTTCTGAGCATCAATGATCCAAGGTTGACATCGAAAATGTTGAAATTGAAGCAATTGGCGGGAGAACTGCCTAAGCGCTTCACGCCAACTCAACTCAAGCACGGCACGGTTACCCAGATCAAAGATTCATTAGGGGCTGCTATCGGCCTTACTGGAAGTGCGTTGTCAGGCAATGTCAAAACTGTTGCGATCGGCCTGTATGAGGAGATCGACGAGTGAGCGAACAACTAACACTCAAGGCATTTTTCAGACGTTACTTTCTGGCATTTCTTGGCGGGATTTTTGCCGCCTACTTTTCACTCGCCTTTGCAGTTGCACTGTCGTTCGTCACCTATTTCCAGAATGCGCCACTTGCTGACAGCGGGTTGTACATTTTTCTGGCAGGCGCAGCACTGACGCTGCTGGTTGTTCATAGCAATTTCATGATTGTGCGTGGAAGGCCGTGGTGGGTGTGGGTGGTGGTCGGGGTTTTGGTGGCATGCCTGCTGTTCGTATTGCCGATGATCTATTACGCCCCCCCCAGAGCCATTTATGTGTTGGCCTTGCTGTCCCCTTTACTGGGGCTGCTTTTTCTCAATAGCAACGGACAACGAGAAATGCGAAGCAAGCTGGTGGATATTCGCCATGAGCGAGAGCGCATGAAACAGAGCTTCAAGGCATCGCGCCGCCGTTAAGTCGACTCGCCCATCGATCCGCCACATTTATGTGCGCCCCTGTGTGCACGAAAGCGAGCAATGCGCGCTTTTAGTGCTCTACTGCCTTGAGTAACCGAAGAAAGGGGCCGACCTGTCGGTATGGCATAAGTTTTGCGCCGCTTTCGATAACGTCCAGGCTCGCAGGAGGCACGCCGTGTCGATCCATGTCGCATTGCACCACGTCACGCATTACCGCTACGACCGCGCTGTCGAGCTCGGTCCGCAGATCGTTCGCCTGCGCCCGGCTGCCCACAGCCGCACGCGGATACTGTCCTATGCGCTGAAAGTCTCCCCCGAGCAGCATTTCATCAACTGGCAGCAGGATCCTCAGGGCAACTACCTGGCGCGGTTGGTGTTCCCGGAGAAAACCGATGAACTGCGGATCGAGGTCGACTTGCTGGCCGAGATGGCCGTCTTCAATCCGTTCGACTTTTTCCTCGAGCCTTACGCCGAAAAGATCCCTTTCGCCTACGCCGCGGATGAGCGCAAAGAGCTGGCGCCGTACCTGGAAACATTGCCCCTGACGCCGAAATTCAAGGCCTATCTGGATGGCATTGATCGCACGCCGCTACCGAGCGTGGATTTCCTGGTTGCGCTCAACCAGCGCCTCAGCGAAGACATCGGCTACCTGATTCGCATGGAGCCAGGCGTACAGACCCCGGAATACACCATCGAGCATGCCTCCGGCTCCTGTCGCGACTCCGCGTGGTTGCTGGTGCAATTGCTGCGCAACCTCGGCCTGGCGGCGCGTTTCGTGTCCGGTTACCTGATTCAGTTGACCGCCGATGTCAAAAGCCTCGACGGCCCCTCGGGCACCGAAGTGGACTTCACTGACCTGCACGCCTGGTGCGAGGTCTATTTGCCTGGTGCTGGCTGGATCGGCCTGGACGCAACCTCTGGGTTGTTTGCCGGTGAAGGGCACATTCCGTTGGCGTGTAGTCCTGATCCGTCCTCTGCGGCACCGATCAGTGGCTTGGTGGAACCGTGCGAGTGCGAATTTACCCACGAGATGTCCGTGGAACGGATTTGGGAAGCACCGCGGGTAACAAAACCCTACACCGAAGATCAATGGCTGGCGATTCAGGCATTGGGCCGGCAGATCGATGCCGACCTGCTCGAGGGCGATGTGCGCCTGACCATGGGCGGCGAGCCGACGTTCGTTTCCATCGATGACCCGGACGGTGCCGAATGGAATACCGCCGCGCTCGGCCCGAATAAACGTCGCCTGTCCGCCGAACTGTTCCAGCGCATGCGCAAGCATTACGCGCTCAAAGGCCTGGTGCATTTCGGTCAGGGCAAGTGGTACCCGGGCGAGCAACTGCCGCGCTGGTCGCTGAACTGCTACTGGCGCCGCGACGGCGTGCCGATCTGGCACAACAGCGCGCTGATCGCCGATGAGCAGGAAGACTACGGTGCCGATGGCGAGTTGGCCGGGCGTTTTCTGGCGAGTGTCGCCGAACGCTTGAAAATTCCGACACGCTTTGTGTTCCCGGCCTACGAAGACAATTTCTATTACCTCTGGCGCGAAGGCGCTTTGCCGCAGAACGTCAGCGCCGAAGACTCACGTCTCGAAGAGCCTTTGGAGCGTGCGCGCCTGCGCAAAGTCTTCAGTCAGGGCCTGGACAAGGTTATCGGTCAGGTCCTGCCGCTGGCGCGCACCGCCAAGGGCGATCAATGGCAAAGCGGTCGCTGGTATCTGCGGGAAGAGCATTGCCGATTGGTGCCGGGGGATTCGCCGCTGGGGTATCGCTTGCCACTCGGTTCGCAGCCTTGGGTGAAGGCTGCGGAGTATCCGTTCATTCATCCAGTCGACCCGAATCAGGATTTTCCTGAGCTGCCGGACACCACCCAACTGCAGAGTCATGGCGAACCTGCTGTCACTGAAGAGCGTGCGCCAAAGATCGACGAGTCCGCCGACTGGCTGACCCGCACCGCCTTCTGCGCCGAAGCGCGAGAAGGTCGGTTGTACCTGTTCATGCCGCCACTGGAGCGGGTCGAGGACTATCTGGAACTGGTCACCGTCATCGAAGCCACCGCCGAGGAGCTGCATTGCCCGGTGTTGCTGGAAGGCTATGAACCGCCGAGTGACCCGCGTTTGAGCAACTTTCGCATCACTCCAGACCCCGGCGTGATCGAGGTCAACGTCCAGCCGTCCGCCACCTGGGATGAGTTGGTGGAGCGCACCGAATTTCTTTACGAAGAGGCGCGCCAGACTCGACTGACCACCGAGAAGTTCATGATCGACGGCCGGCACACCGGGACCGGCGGCGGCAACCATTTCGTCTTGGGTGGTGCGACCCCGGCTGACTCACCGTTTCTGCGCCGTCCGGATTTGCTGCGCAGCCTGATCAGCTACTGGCACAACCATCCGTCCTTGTCCTACCTGTTTTCCGGATTGTTCATCGGCCCGACGTCCCAGGCGCCGCGCGTCGATGAAGCGCGCAACGATTCGTTGTATGAGCTGGAAATCGCCTTCGCACAGATGCCGAAGCCGGGCGAGGAGTGTCCACCCTGGCTGGTGGATCGCTTGCTGCGCAATTTGCTGATCGACGTGACCGGCAACACCCACCGCGCTGAGTTCTGCATCGACAAACTCTATTCGCCGGACGGCGCCACCGGGCGCCTCGGATTACTGGAACTGCGCGCCTTTGAAATGCCGCCCCATGCGCGCATGAGCCTGGCTCAGCAATTGTTACTGCGGGCGTTGGTGGCACGGTTCTGGCGCGAGCCTTATGCGCCGCCGAAACTGGCGCGCTGGGGTACAGAATTGCACGACCGGTTCCTGTTGCCGCACTTTATCGAGCAGGATTTTGCTGACGTCATCGTCGACCTCAATGCCGCCGGTTACCCCGTGCGGGCCGAGTGGTTCGCGGCGCATCTGGAATTCCGTTTCCCCAAGGTCGGCGACTACGCCGTCAGCGGCATCCAGCTGGAATTGCGTCAGGCGCTGGAGCCTTGGCATGTCCTCGGCGAGGAAGGCGCGGCAGGTGGCACGGTGCGTTACGTGGATTCGTCGCTGGAGCGTTTGCAGGTCAAGCTCAGCGGTCTGCCGCCCCAGCGTTATCTGCTGACCTGCAACGGCATCCCGGTGCCATTGCAACCCACGGGGCGGGTCGGTGAGTTCGTCGCCGGCGTACGCTTTCGCGCCTGGCAGCCGGCCAACTGCCTGCAACCGACCATCCCGGTCCACGCGCCGCTGGTGTTCGACGTGCTCGACACCTGGATGGGGCGGTCGCTGGGCGGTTGTCAGTACCACGTCGCCCATCCGGGCGGGCGCAACTACGACAGCTTGCCGGTGAACGCCAATGAGGCCGAGAGCCGGCGGATGGCGCGTTTCTTCCGTCTCGGACACACGCCAGGGAAACTTCCTATACCGAATCTGGAAATTAACGACGAGCTGCCGATGACTCTCGATTTGCGACGTTTCTAAACCGTACGCGACGCTCGGATTTTTCGTATATCCGGGCGTCATGAGCCTGCGTTAGTCTGACCGTTCTTTGCTGTCTGCCGAGCTTTCCATGCCTGACCTGCTTGACCGCTACCCGCTGACCGCGGGCACTTACCACGAACTGCTCGACGACAGCGGCGCCGTGCGCCCGCACTGGCGGCGGCTGTTCGATCAATTGCAACGCAGCACGCCAGCGCAACTGGTGCAGCGTCAGGCGCTGCTGACCCGGCAGATCCAGGAAAACGGCGTGACCTATAACGTCTACGCCGACCCCAAGGGCGCCGACCGGCCTTGGGAGCTGGACCTGCTGCCCCATGTGATTGCCGCTGATGAGTGGGAACAGTTATCGGCCGGGATCGCTCAACGGGCGCGCTTGCTCAATGCTGTGCTGGCGGACCTGTACGGCCCTCAGCGCTTGATCGCCGAAGGTCTGCTGCCGGCTGAACTGGTGTTCGGTCACAACAACTTTCTCTGGCCCTGTCAGGGCATTTCGCCGCCCGACGGGGCCTTTTTGCATCTGTACGCCGTGGATCTGGCGCGCACCCCTGACGGTCGCTGGTGGGTGACGGCGGACCGGACTCAAGCGCCATCCGGTGCCGGTTACGCGCTGGAAAACCGCACCATCGTGTCCCGAGCCTTTCCCGAGCTGTACCGCGATTTGAAGGTTCAGCACCTGGCCGGATTCTTTCGCACGCTCCAGGAAACGCTCGCTCGTCAGGCGCCGAGCGATGACGAAGCGCCACTGGTGGTGCTACTGACGCCGGGGCGTTTCAACGAAAGCTATTTCGAACACCTGTATCTTGCTCGTCAGCTCGGATATCCATTGGTAGAGGGCGGCGACCTGACCGTCCGGGATGCCACGGTCTACCTGAAAACCTTGAGCGGCCTGCGTCGGGTCCACGCGATCATGCGTCGGCTCGACGATGATTTCTGCGACCCGCTGGAGCTGCGCACCGACTCGGCCCTTGGCGTGCCAGGGTTGCTCGAAGCGGTGCGTCAGGGCCGGGTGCTGGTGGCCAACGCCCTCGGCAGCGGCGTACTGGAGTCACCGGGGTTGCTGGGTTTCCTGCCGAAGATTAATCAGTATCTGTTCGGTGAAGAGCTGATCCTGCCGTCCATCGCGACCTGGTGGTGCGGTGAAGCACCGGTGTTGGCCCAGGCCCTGGAGAAGCTGCCGGAGCTGCTGATCAAACCAGCGTTTCCTTCTCAGAGCTTCGCCCCGGTGTTTGGTCGTGACTTGAGTGAAAAACAGCGCCAGGCACTGGCCGAGCGCATGCAGGCACGGCCTTACGCCTATGTTGCGCAAGAATTGGCGCAACTGTCTCAGGCGCCGATCTGGCAGGCCGAAGGTGGTCAGTTGCAACCGCGGGCCATTGGCATGCGCGTGTACGCGGTGGCCAGTCGGGACGGCTATCGGGTACTGCCCGGCGGGCTGACCCGGGTTGCCGCCGAAGCCGACGCCGAAGTGGTGTCGATGCAGCGCGGCGGTGCAAGCAAGGACACTTGGGTGTTGGGCGATCGCCCGCCCAGCGGCGAACAATGGAAAGCCCAGCGCAATATTGGCGTTCACGATCTGGTGCGACGCGATCCGTATCTGCCGTCGCGGGTGGTCGAGAACCTGTTCTGGTTCGGCCGTTACTGCGAGCGCTGCGATGACAGCGCGCGACTGCTGCGCATCATGCTCGCGCGCTATGTCGATGGCGATGATCCGCAAGCCCTGGAGGCGGCGGTCGATCTCGGTGAACGCTTGAATCTGTTGCCGGAGGAGGGCGAGTTACCGGAGCGGTTGCTGGCGGCGCTGCTCGGCGATGATTGGCCGTTCAGCCTGCGCTCCAACCTGCAACGCTTGCAGTGGGCGGCGTCGCAAGTACGCGGCAAGCTCTCGCGAGAGAACTGGCAAGCGCTGGTGGAATTGCAGCGCGAGGCCATGGAACTGGAAACCGAAGAGCCGGATTTCGGCGAGCTGCTGGATTTCCTCAACCGACTGGTGATGTCGCTGGCGGCGCTGTCCGGTTTTGCCCTCGACGACATGACCCGGGACGAAGGTTGGCGTTTCCTGATGATCGGTCGGCGGATCGAGCGGCTGCAATTTCTCAGCGGCAGTCTGGCGGCGTTTCTGCGGGGCGCCGGGGCTTTCGATCAGGCCGGGCTGGAATGGCTGCTGGAGCTGGGCAACAGCAGCATCACTTACCGCTCGCGGTATTTGGCGGTGGCGCAATTGATCCCGGTGCTGGACCTGTTGTTGCTCGACGAGCAGAACCCTCACGCGGTGCTGTTCCAGTTGAAACTGGTGACCCGCACGTTGAAGCGCTTGAACGACGACTTTGGCGCGCCGCGCGAAACAGGTCTGCCGCAGTTGGTGGAGCGGTTGGCGCGCTTCGATCTGGGTTGCCTGGAAAACTCACTGTTTGGCGAGGCCAGTGTTCGCGCCGCCATAGAGGGGTTGGCCGATCTGTTGCAGGAAATCGCCGATGCCAGCGGACAAGTATCGGATCGCCTGGCCTTGCGCCATTTCGCCCATGTCGATGATGTCAGCCAACGCACGGTGTCCGTCTGATGAATGCCCGTTACCAGATTTTCCACGACACCCATTATCACTATGACAGCCCGGTGTCCCTGGCCCAGCAACTGGCGCACCTGTGGCCGCGGGCTTGTGTTTGGCAGCGCTGCACCGATCAGCAATTGCAGATCAGTCCCGATCCGACCTCGCGCCGGGATGAGCTGGACGTGTTTGGTAATCCGCTGACCCGGTTGGCATTCGAGCGGCCGCACGATGAGTTGCTGGTCAATGCCAGCCTGACGGTCGAAGTGCTGGCCCGACCATCGCTGGACTTCAATCAATCGCCAGCCTGGGAAGCGACCTGCAACGCACTGACCTACAGCAGTCAGCCGCTCTCTCCTGAACTGCTGGAAGCCTGTCGTTACCGGTTCGAATCACCTTACGTGCACTTGAAGCGCAACTTCGTCGAGTTCTCCGAAAGTTGCTTTCCTCCTGGCCGGCCATTGCTGCTGGGAGTTCAGGCGTTGATGGAGAAGATTTTCAGCGAATTCACCTTCGACGCCGAAGCGACCCAAGTGGCGACGCCGCTGGTGGAAGTGCTGGAGAGGCGGCGCGGGGTTTGTCAGGACTTTGCACATTTGATGCTCGCTTGTGTGCGCTCCCGGGGGTTGGCGGCGCGGTACATCAGCGGTTACCTGCTGACCCAGCCACCACCAGGCCAGCCACGGCTGATCGGCGCCGATGCGTCTCATGCCTGGGTGTCGGTGTTTTGCCCGGTGCTGGGGTGGGTGGATTTCGACCCGACCAACAATGTGCAGCCGGCGCTGGAGCACATCACCCTGGCCTGGGGCCGGGATTTTTCCGATGTGTCGCCGTTGCGTGGGGTGATCCTGGGCGGTGGCAGCCACGATCCCGAGGTTCGGGTCACAGTAATGCCATTGGAATAGTGGAGATCCAGTGTGGGAGCGAGCTTGCTCGCGATAGCGGTGTATCAGTCAAGTAATTGTTAAGTGTGCCGCCGTCATCGCGAGCAGGCTCGCTCCCACATGGGGATGTGCAAGTCAGTTCTGGACGGGGGATTTTCAGACTGGACTGTGAGGGTCAGCAACATCGTTGCTGACCCTGGACACAGATCCGGTGGGCCTGATCAGATCATCGGGCCCTGAGGGTCTCAGGCGTCGGGCGCCTGATCTTTCGGTGCTTCAGTTTCGTCTGTAGCCACTTCGCCTTCGGTATCCGGGTTCAGTGCTGCTGCTTCTTCTTCAGCTGTAGCTTTCTTGCGCTGAAGCTTTTCCTCTTTCTTCTGCTCCTTGGCCAAGTCTCTCTGACGTTTGGCGAAGGAATAATTAGGTTTAGCCATGGGCGATCCTCTGGGGTCGAAGGTGAGGTTGAGCGGCGCATATTCTGCCCTGTATCGGCACCGAGCCGTTAGCTGGGTTTTTGCTCGGTCCATTTTGGCGGTACCGAGGGTTGCCAGGCGTCCAGTGCATCGAGCAGGGTTTGCGGCGACTCGCTCATTTGCAGCATGTCACGGTGCGCTTCGCGAACGAAGCCTTCGCCGACGATATGATCAAGAAAAGACGTCAACTTGCTGTAGAAACCGTTCACTTCCAGCAAACCCAGCGGTTTGCCGTGATAGCCGAGCTGGCCCCAGGTCCAGACTTCGAACAGCTCTTCCAGTGTGCCCAGGCCGCCGGGCAGAGCGATGAAGGCATCGCTGAGCTCGGCCATTCGCGCCTTGCGCGCGTGCATGCCGTCCACCACTTCCAGGCGAGTCAGGCCGCTGTGGCCGATTTCCTTGTCTTTGAGGCTCTGCGGGATGATCCCGATCACTTCACCGCCGGCCGCCAGCGCGGCATCGGCAACGATCCCCATCAGCCCGACGGCGCCGCCGCCATAGACCAGGGTCAGCTTGCGCTCGGCCAACGCTCGCCCCAGGGCGACAGCCGCTTCACGATAAGCCGGGTTAGTGCCAGTGCTGGCACCGCAAAATACACAAACGGACGCTAAAGACATGCCTTACTCCATGGTCATCAGGGCCACAGAGTAAAGGCAGGCTTGCCTCGTTCCAAGGGTTAAACCTCGCGTTTTGGTGTTTCACAGGTGCCACTGACGCCGCAGGCGTAGGCGGCGAGCAAACTGCACAACAAGCTGTTGAAAGGCATGACAGACGCTCCAGATGAGAGATGACGGCCCTGATGATAGGGCCGAGCCAGACGTCTGGCTGGTAGATTGTTTCGATGAGTGTCATAGCCCGAAAGTTGTATACAATTTTTGATTCAGGTCATAGGAACTTGCGAAGATTTCAGGCAGTCTTCTGTCCATTAGCACTTTTGTTAACCCTGCCTTGGAGATTCACCATGTTTGCCAAACTTGTTGCGGTATCCCTGCTGACACTGGCCAGCAGCCAATTGATGGCCGCCGAATGCAAGGTCACTGTCGACTCCACTGACCAGATGTCCTTCGATACCAAGGACATCACCATCGACAAGAGCTGCAAGACGTTCACCGTGGAATTGAAACATTCTGGCAACCTGCCGAAAAACGTGATGGGCCATAACTGGGTGCTGAGCAAAGAAGCCGACATGCAGCCGATCGCCACTGATGGCCTGTCGGCTGGCATCGACAAGAACTACCTGAAAGACGGCGATACCCGCGTCATCGCCCACACCAAAGTCATCGGCGCGAAGGAAACCGACTCGGTGACATTCGACGTGTCGAAGCTCAATGCTGCTGAAAAATACGGTTTCTTCTGCTCGTTCCCAGGCCACATCTCGATGATGAAAGGCACTGTTACCCTGAAGTGATTAAATTGCGTTCATGAAAAAAGCGTCCTGTGAGGGACGCTTTTTTTGTGCCTGACGATAGACCGAGTCATCGTTTTTCGCGGGCAAGCCTCGCTCCTACAGGATTTGTGTCGTGCCCATTACCGGGGTCCGACACAAAATCTGTGGGAGCGTGGCTTGCCCGCGAAGGCGTCGGTACAGACGCCGACGTCCTCAAGGCGCGAACGGCATCACTCGCTTGTGATGAGTCTTTTTATATGTGTCACAAATAATCTTGAACGCTTCCTCACGGACCGGCTCGCCATGCAGGAAGGCATCGATCTCGGCGTAGGTCACGCCGTGGGATGCTTCGTCCGGTTTGCCCGGTGACAGGTCTTCAAGGTCGGCGGTCGGGATTTTTTCCACCAGCGACTCCGGCGCGCCGAAGCTGCGGGCAATCGCCCGGACCTGATTCTTCACCAGGCCGCTCAGCGGTGCGAGGTCGCAGGCGCCGTCACCGAATTTGGTGAAGAAGCCCATCACCGCTTCTGCCGCGTGATCGGTGCCGATCACCAGGCCATGAGCCGCGCCGGCGATGGTGTATTGCGCGACCATGCGCATCCGCGCCTTGGTGTTACCCAACACGAAATCCTTCTGCACCGCCTCCTTACCCTCGAAGGCCGCCACTTCGCTGGCCAGGGATTTGACCGCCGGGCCGATGTTTACGGTGTGGCGTTCATCGGGGGCAATGAAGTCCACTGAGGCCTGGGCATCATGTTCGTCGAACTGGACGCCATAAGGCAGGCGCACGGCGATGAATTTGTAGCTGCTGTCCCCGGTGCGTTCGCGCAGTTCACGCATGGCACGCTGGGCCAGCAGGCCGGCGGTCAGGGAATCGACGCCGCCGCTGATGCCGAGCACCAGGGTCTTGAGCCCGGAATCGACCAGGCAGTCCTGGATGAAGGTGATCCGCCGGGTGACTTCAGCCTCGAGGGCGAGTTGGTCCGCGAAGGGCGGTTGGACCTTGAGCTGTTCAGCAATCTCACGCTGTACGGCTTGCATGAATTCACTCCTTGCTTGATGTACTGGAAAGGGCGGCAGGTACTTGGAAAACATGTCGCAAGTAGGCGACGAAATTCGGGTCTTTGCAGTGAGTCTTGCCAGGCTCATCAGAAATCTTGGCCACCGGCTGGCCGTTGCAGGCCGTCATTTTAAGCACGATGCTCATCGGTTCGACACCCGGAATATCGCAGGTCAGGTTAGTGCCGATACCGAAGCTGACATTGATCCGACCGCGCAATGCCCGAAAAATCTCCAGGGACTTGGGCAGTGTCAGGCTGTCGGAAAACACCAGGGTCTTGCTCATTGGGTCGATGCCAAGCTTGTGATAGTGGGCGATGGCTTTTTCCGCCCACTGCACCGGGTCACCGGAATCGTGGCGCAGGCCGTCGAAGAGCTTGGCAAAGAACAGGTCGAAATCGCCAAGGAAGGCATCGGAGGTGATGCAGTCGGTCAAGGCGATCCCCAGCAAACCCCGGTATTCGCGGACCCAACAGTCGAGGGCGGCAATCTGGCTGTCGATCAGCCGTGGACCGAGTTGCTGGTGGGCCATGATCCATTCGTGGGCCATGGTGCCCAGCGGCTTCATGTCCAGCTCCCGGGACAGGTGCACGTTGCTGGTACCGACGAAGCGACCGGGGAAGTCATGTTTAAGCACGTTCACCACTTCTTCCTGTACACGGTACGAGAAGCGACGGCGAGTGCCGAAATCGGCTACCTGCAATTCGGACAATTCATCGCTACTGGCGTTGGCGGACAGCCAGTCGAACTTGCGATAGAGCTGTTCACGGGCCTGTTCCAGAATGATTTCCCGGTAGCGATAACGGTTGCGTACTTCGCTGACCATGGCCAGTAGCGGCACTTCGAAAAGAATCACGTGCAGCCACGGCCCGCGCAGACGAATGAACAACTCGCCGTTTTCAATGCCGGTATGGATATAGCGAAGATTGAAGCGGAACAGACCGAGAAAACGCAGGAAGTCCGGTTTCAGAAAGCTGATGCGCTCCAGGAAACTCAACTGATCGGCACTCAGGCTCAACTCGGCCAAGCGCTCGATCTGGAAACGGATCTCCGCCAGGTATGGGCGCAGATCCTCACTGTTACGGCAACGAAACTCCCATTCGACTTCCACGTTCGGGTAGTTGTGCAGCACCGCCTGCATCATCGTCAGTTTGTAGAAGTCGGTGTCGAGCAGGTTCTGCACGATGCGATCGGCAAACACACTCTCGCTCATAACGGGTTCTCCAGGCTGGCCGCGGCCCGTGGCAGCGACGTTGCAGCTGTTTCAATGAATGGGGCTAGTGGCGCATATCAGTGGCAGTTATTGCCAGCAAATTTTTAGATGATAGAGATCCCTGTGGCGAGGGGGCTTGCCCCGTTCGGCTGCTCAGCAGTCGCAAGTTCGGTATGCACGATCTGTCTGAAGGGCCGCGATTGCAGGTTTTGTGGCCGCTACGCGACCCAACGGGGGCAAGCCCCCTCGCCACAGAAGTCGTGTGACATTTCAATTGTGCGGCGCATCCGGATTATCGATCTGCTCCAGCATCCATTTCACAAAATCCCGCACCTTGGGCACTTCCGCCGAATGCTCCGGATACGCCAGGTAATAGGCGTCGGTGCTGGGCATCGCATGCTTCCAGGGAATGACCAGTTTGCCGTCGGCCAATTCCTCTTCCACCAGAAACTTCGGCAGCAGCGCCACGCCGCAGCCGACCTGGGCGGCGCGGATGCACATGTAGAAGGTTTCGAAACGTGGGCCGTGGTAGCTGTGTTCGGTATGGTAGCCCTGGCTGTCGAACCAGTCGTGCCAGGCCTGGGGCCGGGAAGCATTTTGCAGCAGGACCAGGTCGGTGAGTTGCGTAGGGTCGGTAAACGGCGTATCCGGCAGACTACCCGGCGCGCAGACCGGCACCAGCTCCTCGCCAAACAGTTTCAGGCATTCGGTGCCGGGCCGTGAGCCCTGGCCAAAGTAGAACGCCAGGTCGCTGCGACCTTGCAACAGATCGTCGGCTTCCTGCTCGCTGCACAGGTCCAGATGGATTGACGGATGGCGCAGGCGCCAGCCTTTCAAGCGCGGCACCAGCCAGCGTGCACCGAAGGTCGGAGGTGTCGAGACGCGCAAGACTTCGGTATCGCCGCCGTAGGAGCGTAGGTAATGGGTCGACATTTCGACCTGTGTGAGGATTTTTCTTACCTCCACCAGGTACAAATCACCTGCCGGGGTCATTTGCAGGCGTCGGCGCACCCGGCGGAACAACAAGTGTTGCAACAACTCTTCGAGTTGCGCGACCTGTTTGCTCACGGCGCTCTGCGTCAGGTTCAGCTCTTCGGCGGCACGGGTGAAGCTCAAATGCCGGGTCACGGCCTCGAAGCACTGCAATGCGGTGATCGACGGCAAGTAGCGTTTATTCAGCATGGGTGGTCCTTTTTCTTGTTTCTCTGTGCTCTTTTTTACCGGCAGATTCGCAGCATGAATAAACGGAATGATATCTCTCTTAAAGGTCGTTTGTTGGGTAACCTCCGGGGAGCTAAAACTACAGGTCTGATCAGCCGAGTTAATCCGGCTGCACGTTTTCTGTTTTTTGCCTGAGGAGTGACCCATGGTTGCCGCATTGCTTGATCGTCTAGGTGTGAACCCGGCCCTGTACCAGAACGGCAAAGTGCCGGTGCATTCGCCTATCGATGGCAGCCGTATCGCTGCCGTGAACTGGGAAGGCGCCGCTGAAGTCGAGCAGCACATCAGTCGCGCAGATCATGCGTTCGAACTGTGGCGCAAGGTTCCGGCGCCGCGCCGTGGCGAATTGGTGCGCCAATTGGGCGACATCTTGCGCGAGTACAAGGCCGACCTCGGTGAGCTGGTTTCCTGGGAAGCTGGCAAGATCACTCAGGAAGGTTTGGGTGAAGTTCAGGAAATGATCGACATCTGCGACTTCGCGGTCGGTCTGTCCCGTCAGCTGTACGGTTTGACCATCGCCTCCGAGCGTCCCGGCCACCACATGCGCGAAACCTGGCATCCGCTGGGCATCGTTGGCGTGATCAGTGCGTTCAACTTCCCGGTCGCCGTTTGGGCCTGGAACGCCACGCTGGCGCTGGTCTGCGGTAACCCGGTGATCTGGAAACCGTCGGAGAAAACCCCGCTGACCGCGTTGGCCTGCCAGGCGCTGTTCGACCGCGTCCTGAAGAATTTCAGCGATGCCCCGCCGCACCTGAGCCAAGTGATTATCGGCGGCCGCGATGCCGGCGAAGCGCTGGTCGATGACCCACGTGTCGCGCTGGTCAGCGCCACCGGTAGCACCCGCATGGGCCGTGAAGTCGCGCCGAAAATCGCGGCACGTTTTGCCCGCAGCATTCTCGAGCTGGGCGGCAACAACGCGATGATCCTCGGCCCAAGCGCCGATCTGGACATGGCCGTACGGGCGATTCTATTCAGCGCCGTCGGCACCGCCGGTCAGCGTTGCACCACTTTACGTCGCCTGATCGCCCATGAATCGGTGAAGGAGGAAATCGTCACCCGCCTGAAAGCCGCTTACTCCAAGGTGCGCATCGGCCATCCGCTGGAAGGCAATCTGGTTGGTCCGCTGATCGACAAACACAGCTTCGAAAACATGCAGGACGCGCTGGAGCAGGCCTTGAGTGAAGGCGGCCGGGTGTTCGGCGGCGAGCGTCAGTTGGAAGACAAATTCCCCAACGCTTACTACGTTTCGCCAGCCATCGTCGAAATGCCGGAACAGAGCGATGTGGTGTGCAGCGAAACCTTCGCGCCGATTCTGTACGTGATCGGTTACAACGATTTCGAAGAGGCATTGCGCCTGAACAACGCCGTGCCACAAGGCCTGTCGTCGTGCATCTTCACCACCGACGTGCGTGAAGCCGAGCGGTTCATGTCGGCGGTGGGCAGCGATTGCGGGATCGCCAACGTCAACATCGGCCCGAGCGGCGCGGAAATCGGCGGCGCGTTTGGCGGCGAGAAGGAGACGGGCGGTGGTCGTGAGTCCGGTTCGGATGCATGGCGCGGGTACATGCGTCGTCAGACCAATACCGTGAACTATTCACTGGAGTTGCCGTTGGCTCAGGGGATTACGTTCGACTGACGGCCTCTTCGCGGGCAAGCCTCGCTCCTACAGGTTTTGTGTTTGTCCGCGATTTGCGAGACAACACAAAACCTGTAGGAGCGAGGCTTGCCCGCGAAGCTTTTGCTTGTTGTTTGTTAGGTTTCGGATTGGAGTCTGGCAATGCCGTTACGCGAAGAGTGTCTGTGGGAAAAACTGACGCCGCAAAGGCCCGACAACGTGGCGCTCAAGGGCGAGGTGACGGTGGATGTCTGCGTCATCGGTGCCGGTTTCACCGGTCTGTCGGCGGCGGTGCATCTGCTGGAACAAAGTAAAAGTGTCTGTGTCCTGGAAGCCCATCGCGCCGGTCATGGCGGTTCGGGGCGTAACGTCGGGCTGGTCAACGCCGGGATGTGGATTCCACCGGATGAAATCGAAGCCGGTTTCGGCGAGGCGGTCGGCAGTCAGCTCAACCGCATGCTGGGTGCGGCACCGTCGCTGGTATTCAGCCTGGTCGACAAATACAACATCGATTGCCAGTTACGCCGCGAAGGCACGCTGCATATGGCGCACAACGCGCGTGGCGAGGCGGATCTGCGCAGTCGCGAAGAACAATGGAAACGTCGCGGCGCACCGGTGGAACTGTTGATCGGTCAAGCCTGCGAACAAGCCACGGGCACAAAAAAGATCGCCGCCGCTTTGCTCGATCGGCGTGCCGGCACGATCAACCCGATGGCCTACACCACGGGGCTGGCCAACGCGGCCATCAGCCTCGGCGGTCAGCTGTTCGATCATTCCCCGGTGACCCGACTTGAACGTCAGGGCCAGCGCTGGTCGGTGCAAACTGCCCAGGGTTCGGTGCTGGCCGAGCAGGTGGTCATCGCCTCCAACGCCTATACCGAAGGTGACTGGACGGAGCTGCGGCGCAACTTTTTCCCCGGTTATTACTATCAAGTGGCTTCCGTGCCGCTGACTGAAGACGCTGCGCAACAGATTCTGCCCGGCGGCCAGGGTTCCTGGGACACCCGGCAGGTGCTCAGCAGTATCCGTCGTGATGCCGAAGGGCGGTTGTTACTCGGCAGTCTCGGTAATGGCAACCAGAAACCAACCTGGTTCCTGAAAGCCTGGGCTGACCGGGTTCAGCAGCATTACTTCCCGTACCTCAAACCGGTGGAGTGGGAATGCACCTGGACCGGTTGCATTGCTTTCACCCCCGATCATTTGATGCGCCTGTTCGAGCCGGCGCCGGGTCTGGTAGCCGTCACCGGTTACAACGGTCGAGGGGTGACCACCGGCACAGTCGTCGGTAAAGCCTTTGCCGACTATTTGTGTAATGGAAATCCTCAGGCCTTGCCGATTCCCTTCGCGCCCATGCAGCCATTGGCGGGTGTCGGGCTGAGAAGCTGTTTGTATGAGGCTGGATTTTCGCTGTATCACGCGGGCCAGTGCCTGCGGATCGTGATCTGATTGTTGAAATATGTTGCAGGAAGCGGCGCTTTTCAGCGAAGCGGCTAGCCTGTAATGGTGCGGGTTGTAGCAGTTTGCGCACCAGCAGTGTGCAGTTCGGTGACGCGGGCTGTTACAGGCTGGTTGCACATCGTTTGGCGCTGCGGTTGCAATGATGGCGCGTTCGGGTTGCGCCTTTAAAATTAAATGGTTTCACCTTCCGCGGTTTAGACGGTTGCACGCCCAATGAAAATGGGCCCGAAACAGTCGAAATAACAACAAGGCAGCGACTTTTTCAAGAATAAAAAACCAATGGCACGGCCCTTGCTCTGAGCATTCAGTGAAGTCGCAGTGCCAACTAAAAAAAACCTTGGAGCACCACCTCATGTCCCAGACGTTTTACAAGAAAGGCTTTCTGGCCCTCGCAGTGGCAACTGCGTTGGGTGTTTCTGCGTTTGCACAGGCTGATGTGAAAATTGGTGTGGCGGGGCCGATGACAGGCGCCAACGCCGCATTTGGCGAGCAGTACATGAAGGGTGCGCAGGCAGCGGCTGATGCAGTCAACGCCGCTGGCGGTGTCAACGGGGAAAAAATCGTACTGGTCAAAGGCGATGACGCCTGCGAACCGAAACAGGCTGTGACGGTCGCCAAGGACCTGACCAACCAGAAAGTCGCTGGCGTAGTCGGTCACTTCTGCTCCTCGTCGACTATCCCGGCCTCCGAAATCTACGACGAAGCGGGCATCATCGCGATCACTCCAGGTTCCACCAACCCGGCGGTTACCGAGCGTGGCCTGAGTGCCATGTTCCGTATGTGCGGGCGTGATGACCAGCAAGGCATCGTGGCCGGCGACTACATCGTCGACGTGCTCAAGGGCAAGAAAGTGGTGGTCCTGCACGACAAGGACACCTACGGCCAAGGTCTGGCGGATGCTACCAAGGCTCAACTGGCCAAGCGCGGTGTAACGCCAGTGCTGTATGAAGGCCTGACCCGCGGCGAAAAAGACTTCAGCACCATCGTCACCAAAATCCGCGGCGCTGGCGCCGACGTCGTTTACTTCGGTGGCCTGCACCCGGAAGCCGGTCCTCTGGTTCGTCAACTGCGTGAGCAAGGCCTCAAAGACGTCAAGTTCATGTCCGACGACGGTATCGTAACCGACGAACTGGTGACCACCGCTGGCGGTCCGCAATTCGTTGACGGCGTACTGATGACCTTCGGTGCCGACCCACGCCTGCTGCCAGACAGCAAGACCGTAGTGGACGAGTTCCGCAAGAAGGGCACCGAGCCTGAAGGCTACACCCTGTACGCCTATGCTTCGGTCCAGACACTGGCAGCAGCCTTCAACGGCGCCAAGTCCAACAAGGGCGAAGAGGCGGCTGCATGGCTGAAGAAGAACCCGGTCAAGACCGTCATGGGCGAGAAGACCTGGGACGCCAAGGGCGACCTGAAAGTCTCCGACTACGTGGTTTACCAGTGGGACAAGGATGGCAAATACCACCAGCTGGAAAAACAGAAGTGATATGACTTGCTGATTGCCCGGCACCTTGTGCGCCGGGCAATCAAAGAACATGTCCGTGCAGTACCTGTCTTTTCTCGTAGAGCTGCATATAACCGTGTTGCGTCGGCGGCTGAACCCCGGTCCGGCGCACCCGGTTTTTGTGCAGTCTCTCAAATGCGTGAGATTGCGTTATGGATGGTATTTTCCTGCAGCAACTGGTCAACGGCCTGACCCTCGGGTCGGTCTATGGCCTGATCGCCATCGGCTACACAATGGTCTATGGCATCATTGGCATGATCAACTTCGCCCACGGCGAGGTTTACATGATTTCCGCTTACCTCGCGGCAATCAGTCTGGCTCTGCTGGCATACTTCGGTATTGAATCCTTCCCCCTGCTGATGCTTGGCACACTGGTCTTCACCATCATCGTCACGGCGGTGTATGGCTGGGTCATCGAGCGCGTCGCCTACAAACCGCTGCGCAACTCCACCCGACTGGCACCGCTAATCAGCGCCATCGGTATTTCGCTGATCCTGCAAAACTATGCACAGATTTCCCAAGGCGCCCGTCAACAGGGAGTACCGACGCTACTGACCGGTGCATGGCGAGTTGAAGTCGGGACCGGCTTCGTCCAGCTTACCTACACCAAGATCTTCATTCTGGTTGCCGCCTTCGTCGGGATGGGCCTGCTGACCTATGTCATCAAGTACACCAAGCTCGGTCGTATGTGCCGCGCCACCCAGCAAGACCGCAAGATGGCTTCAATTCTGGGGATCAACACCGACCGGGTGATTTCCTACGTATTTATCATCGGTGCAGCAATGGCGGCCTTGGCCGGTGTGCTGATCACCATGAACTACGGGACGTTCGACTTTTACGCCGGCTTCATCATCGGGATCAAAGCGTTCACCGCGGCGGTACTTGGCGGGATCGGCTCGCTGCCTGGGGCGATGCTTGGCGGGATCATTCTCGGGATCTCCGAGTCGCTGTTCTCCGGATTGGTCAACTCGGACTACAAAGACGTCTTCAGCTTCTCGCTGCTCGTTCTCGTTCTGGTCTTTCGGCCCCAAGGCCTGCTCGGCCGTCCTCTTGTGTCGAAGGTGTAAGCGATGTCTTCAACCACTAAAAAAACCATTGATCTCAAAACAAGCCTGGTTGACGCGATTCTTGCCGGCCTTGTTGCGCTGATTGTGTTCGGCCCGATTGTTGGCGTGGTCCTCGACGGCTACGGCTTCAACCTGGAAGCGACCCGGGTGGCATGGATTGTCGCCATCGTCATGGCCGGCCGCTTTGCCTTGAGCCTGTTCCTGCAAACCCCCAAGGGCCTGAGAATTCTCGAAGGCTTTGAAAGCACTGGCTCCGGGGTTCATGTACTGCCGCCTGATTACAAATCCCGCTTGCGCTGGATCATCCCGGTGATGATCGTCATCGCCGTGGTGTTCCCGTTTTTCTCCAACTCCTACCTGCTGGGCGTGGTCATCCTCGGGCTGATCTATGTGCTGCTGGGGCTGGGGCTGAACATCGTGGTCGGCCTGGCCGGCCTGCTCGACCTCGGTTACGTGGCGTTCTACGCCATTGGCGCCTACGGCCTGGCGCTCGGTTATCAATACCTGGGGCTGGGTTTCTGGACGGTGCTGCCGCTGGCGGCGATCATTGCAGGGTTGGCCGGTTGCATTCTGGGTTTCCCGGTACTGCGCCTGCACGGTGACTACCTGGCGATCGTGACCCTGGGTTTTGGTGAAATCATCCGGTTGATCCTCAATAACTGGCTATCCCTGACCGGTGGCCCGAACGGTATGGCAGCGCCGTTGCCGACGTTCTTCGGCCTCGAGTTCGGCAAAAGAGCGAAGGAGGGGGGCGTCCCGTTCCATGAGTTTTTCGGCATCGCCTATAACCCGGACGTGAAGTACTACTTCATCTACGCGGTATTGTTCCTGGTTGTTCTGGCTGTGCTGTACATCAAGCACCGCTTGACGCGCATGCCGGTCGGTCGGGCGTGGGAAGCGTTGCGTGAAGACGAAATCGCCTGCCGTTCCATGGGCCTGAACCATGTACTGGTCAAGCTGTCGGCGTTCACTATCGGCGCATCGACTGCCGGTCTGGCGGGTGTGTTCTTCGCTACTTACCAGGGGTTCGTCAACCCGACCTCGTTCACCTTCTTCGAATCGGCCCTGATCCTCGCCATCGTCGTCCTCGGCGGCATGGGCTCGACCATCGGCGTGGTAATTGCGGCGTTCGTGCTGACTGTAGCTCCGGAACTGCTGCGCGGCTTCGCTGAGTATCGCGTGCTGCTGTTCGGCATCCTGATGGTATTGATGATGATCTGGCGACCGCGCGGCCTGATTCGGATCAGCCGCACCGGTGTGACCCCGCGTAAAGGAGTAGCGCCATGAGCGAAGTCGTACTCTCGGTAGACAAACTGATGATGCACTTTGGCGGCATCAAGGCTCTGAGCGATGTCAGCCTGAAGGTCAAGCGCAACTCGATCTTCGCCTTGATCGGCCCCAACGGTGCCGGCAAGACCACCGTGTTCAACTGCCTGACCGGGTTTTACAAAGCGTCCGGCGGGCATATCGAACTCAACACTCGCGGTGTGAAAACCGACGTCATCAAAATGCTCGGGGAACCGTTCAAGGCCGTCGATTTCGTTTCCCCCAAAAGCTTTATCAGCCGACTCCGCTACAAGATGTTCGGCGGCACGCACCTGATCAACCGCGCCGGTCTGGCGCGGACTTTCCAGAACATTCGCCTGTTCAGGGAAATGTCGGTGCTGGAAAACCTGCTGGTGGCCCAGCATATGTGGGTCAATCGCGGCATGCTGGCCGGCATCCTCAACACCAAGGGTTACCGCAAGGCCGAAAGCGATGCGCTGGACCATGCGTTCTACTGGCTGGAAGTGGTGGATCTGGTGGACTGCGCCAACCGCCTGGCCGGTGAGCTGTCCTACGGTCAGCAACGCCGTCTGGAGATCGCCCGGGCCATGTGTACCCGGCCGCAGATCATATGCCTCGACGAACCGGCCGCCGGCCTCAACCCTCAGGAAACCGAAGCGCTGAGCGCGATGATCCGGCTGCTGCGCGACGAGCATGATCTGACCGTGGTGCTGATCGAACACGACATGGGCATGGTAATGAGTATTTCCGACCACATCGTGGTACTGGACCACGGCGTTGTCATCGCCGAGGGCGGGCCTGAAGCGATTCGACACGATCCGAAAGTGATTGCCGCCTACCTGGGCGCCGAAGAAGAGGAAGTGGTATGAGTAAACCCATCCTCGAGCTCAAGGATCTGGACGTGTTCTACGGGCCGATCCAGGCCCTGAAGAAAGTTTCGTTGCACATCAATGAAGGTGAAACCGTCAGCCTGATCGGCTCCAACGGCGCCGGCAAATCGACCCTGCTGATGTCGATCTTCGGCCAGCCGCGGGCGGCTGATGGGCAAATCGTCTATCAGGGTGTGGATATCACCCACAAGTCGTCCCACTACATCGCGTCCAACGGTATCGCTCAATCGCCGGAAGGTCGGCGGGTGTTCCCTGACATGACCGTCGAGGAAAACCTGTTGATGGGTACGATTCCAATCGGTGACAAGTACGCCAAGGAAGACATGCAGCGCATGTTCGAGTTGTTTCCACGGCTCGAAGAGCGGCGTACCCAACGCGCCATGACCATGTCGGGTGGCGAGCAACAAATGCTCGCCATCGCCCGGGCGCTCATGAGTCGGCCGAAGCTGTTGCTGCTCGATGAGCCGAGCCTGGGTCTGGCGCCGATTGTGGTGAAACAGATCTTCGCGACCCTGCGGGAACTGGCCAGCACCGGTATGACCATCTTCCTGGTGGAGCAGAACGCCAACCACGCTCTCAAGTTGTCGGACCGGGCCTACGTGATGGTCAACGGCGAGATCCGCCTCAGCGGCACCGGCAAGGAGCTGCTGGTGAACGATGAGGTGCGTAACGCCTACCTCGGCGGCCACTGAGTTCTCCATTGCAACAACGAGCCCCGACGAGCAATCGCCGGGGCTTTTTTCTATCCATAAAACACCACAAACCCTGTGGGAGCGGGCTTGCTCGCGAAGGCGGCGTTCCAGTCACTTTGATGCTGAATGTGCCACCGCTTTCGCGAGCAAGCCCGCTCCCACAAGGAGGGTTGGTTTTTTTTGGGGAATTGTGGAAAACAATATTCACGACCTCTCGAAGCGCGACATAAAGCCGCTGCAAATTACTGTTTTGTCACGGTTTTGACTTGTCCCCGTTTGCTGTGGAGCTGGCTGTGAATAACGTGGGAGTAGCTGGCTACAAGCCTTTGAATTCGTGGCTTGCAGCGATGTGGTTGTTTTTTGATCAGGGTTTTTTGCTGGACATCGAGCCGGCTTTGTCAACCTTTTTGTTAGGGGCAACCCAGGTATGAATCGAGGTGAACAAGCCTGTGGATAAGTCTGTGGTTAAACTCTGGAAAGAGTCGGCTGAGGGCCGTAGTTACTGGCTTGGAGCCATCGTCGGTTTGACCGCCCGGTCGTGCAAATTGCCCGGGGGTACACAGCCGGTACCTGAGGGTCAAGCAAAAAACTTTCTAATCTGCCCGCAAAGCCTTGTGGGCAGCGGCTTGCAGCTTTTGTACTTGCCCCCGGAAACTGTGGACCGGCCTGTGGATAAGGTGCGCGTACATGGCTGCAAGCCACAGCGCATATGGCGTTGCCGGTGTTGATCGTTTTTTGTACGGTTTCTGCGATGGTTGCCGCTGTGGACAAGGCCGGGCATGCTGGCAACTGATTTTCTATTCCAAGGGCTGTCGATCAGCCGAAGCAAGGAGAACACGATGTCCAACACCCTGTTTATTACCGGCGCGACTTCCGGTTTTGGTGAAGCCTGCGCCCGTCGTTTTGCTGAAGCCGGCTGGAAACTGGTGCTGACAGGTCGTCGTGAAGAGCGCCTCAATGCCCTGTGCGCCGAGTTGTCGAAGCAGACCGAGGTCCATGGCCTGGTGCTCGACGTACGGGATCGCAAGGCCATGGAGGAGGCGATTGCCAACCTGCCGCCGTCCTTCGCCAAGCTGCGCGGGCTGATCAACAATGCCGGCCTGGCCTTGGGCGTGGACCCGGCCCCCAAGTGCGATCTTGATGATTGGGACACCATGGTCGACACCAACATCAAAGGCCTGATGTACAGCACTCACCTGTTGTTGCCGCGTTTGATCGCTCACGGTCGTGGCGCCAGCATCGTCAACCTCGGTTCCATCGCCGGCAACTACCCGTACCCGGGCAGCCACGTATATGGCGCGAGCAAGGCGTTCGTCAAACAGTTCTCCCTGAACCTGCGTTGCGACCTGCAAGGGACTGGCGTGCGGGTCAGCAACATCGAACCGGGCCTGTGCGAGAGCGAGTTCTCGCTGGTGCGTTTCGCCGGTGACCAGGAGCGTTACAACGCCACTTACGCTGGCGCCGAGCCGATCCAGCCACAAGACATCGCCGAGACCATTTTCTGGGTCCTCAACGCACCGGCCCACATCAACATCAACAGCCTTGAGCTGATGCCGGTGAGCCAGACCTGGAGCGGGTTTGCGATTGAGCGTAAGGCGTAAGGCCGAGTAACGGCTGTTCGCGGGCAAGCCTCGCTCCTACAGGTTTTGTGTTGAATCACGATTCTACGAGCGACACATAACCTGTAGGAGCGAGGCTTGCCCGCGAAAGCAATCTCTCAGTCAGCGCAAATACTCGGCCAACCCGCGATAGCAGGTTGCCAAGTGATAAGGCGTAGTCGAAGGCATGTCCTTGCGGCTCACTTCGCCCTGCTCATCGCGACACTCATACCAGCCGCCCGCATGCAAAAAGCGCTGTTGCAGCGCCTGCAATTGGCGCTGCACAGCGGCTTCGCTGCCCGGGCGCAAAGTCAGGGCACGCAGGTATTCAGCCTGGGCCCAGATGCGTTGGGTCGCATCACGAGGATGGTCGTCCAGTTCCAGCATCGCGCACACAGCGCCTGTGTGCTGATCCACACCCAGTTGCTCAGTCAGCGTAAAGGCGTGGTCCAGCGACGCATGCAGTCTGGAGCCGTGCAGCAAGGGTGAGGACTCCAGCAGGAAATACCATTCGAACTGATGGCCTGGCTCGAACCAGTTATCCACAGCCCCAAGCGGCTTTTCCATCAACACCGCGTGTTGCGGGTCGATGAAGCGCTTTTGCATGGCTGTGCATAACTCGACAAGCGCACTCTGCACAGCAACGTCTTCGCGCACCGAAAGGATGGCGAGGAAGGCTTCGGCCAAATGCATCAATGGATTTTGCAGCGGCCCGGCGTTGAGCGAGGACCAATCACGGTCCAGGCTGGCTTCGTACAGGCCGTCGCCTGTGGCGAAGCGCTGCGCCAACACTTCCAGCGTGGCGTTGAGCACCGACTCCACCAGCGGTTCGCGAACCTTGTCCCAATAATGGGCGCAGGCGAACAGGATGAAGGCATGGGTGTAGAGGTCTTTGCGCTGATCCAGCGGCTCACCTTGCGGGTCGATGCTGTAGAACCAGCCGCCATGCTCGGCATCGTGGAAATGCTGTTGCAAGGAGCGGAACAGCGCCGCCGCCCGTTCTTCGGCCTGAGGCACTTGGCCGATCAGGCTGGAAAACAGGTACAGCTGCCGCGCGCAAGCCATGGCCCGATAGCGCTGCGGTGGCAGCGGCTGATGCTCGGCGTCCAGCGCTTCATAAGGCAATGCCATGTCGGCATTCCAGCCGGGGCCTTGCCAGAGCGGCACGATCACGTCCTGGAAGTGCTGTTGCACCGAGGCGAACAGAGCGGTCAATTCAGGCTGGGAAGCGGAGCGGGAAACATGCGGCATTGGCTGGCGTCGTCACGGCAGGGTTAATTGCGCGACATGTTAGCAGGCCTGAGAGACGCAGTGTCTGTCAGGCCGCCTTCGCGGGCAAGCCTCGCTCCCACAGGTTATTCGTTGTCCGCACACCGCGACCGACACAATTCCTGTAGGAGCGAGGTTTGCCCGCGAAGAGGCCATAACAGGCGATAAAGAAATCAACCCGCCAGCAACCACACCCCAGTCGCCGCCGAAGCCGCACCCGCCAACCGAACCAGTGGTGCGGCAGCCTGAGGCAAGACGCGAACCGCCGCATAACCCGCTGCATGCAAAGCCGCTGTCGCTGCCACAAACCCTGCGGCATACGCCCACGGGCTCGACATGTCCGGCAATTCCAGCCCATGCGCCACGCCATGAAACAGCGCGAACAACGCAGTCGCCCCCACCGCCACGCTCAGCGGCGGACGCACCGCCAAAGCCACTGCCAGGCCCAACGCCAATACCGATGCCGCAATCCCGCCCTCCAGCGCCGGCAGGTTCAACCCTTCAAAGCCCAGCAGCCCGCCGATCAGCATAGTGCCCACGAACGTGCACGGCAGCGCCCAGCGCGCGGCACCTTTCTGCTGCGCAGCCCACAACCCCACGGCAACCATTGCCAACAAATGATCGAGACCACCAATCGGATGGCTGATGCCAGCGATCAAGCCATTGTCGCCGTGGCCCGGATGTGCAAAGGCGATGGCCGGGGTCAGCAGCAGGGCCATGGCGCCCAGAATGCGTTTCAGTGTCATGGATAAGCTTCCTTGTTGATAAGTGTGATCAGGCCGCAGTCAGCAAGCCCTGGCGTTCGATGAAGGCGATGATTGCTTCCAGACCCTGGCCGGTTTTCTGGTTGCTGAAGACGAACGGTTTGCCGTTGCGCATGCGTTGGGTGTCGCTGTCCATCAGCTCTAGCGAGGCGCCTACCAGCGGCGCGAGGTCGATCTTGTTGATCACCAGCAAATCGGATTTGCAGATCCCCGGCCCGCCCTTGCGCGGCAGTTTGTCGCCAGCCGAGACGTCGATCACGTAAATGGTCAGGTCGGACAGTTCCGGGCTGAAGGTTGCCGAGAGGTTGTCGCCACCGGACTCCACCAGGATCAGGTCCAGCCCCGGGAAGCGCCGGTTCAGTTGATCCACGGCTTCGAGGTTGATCGAGGCGTCTTCGCGGATCGCGGTGTGCGGGCAGCCGCCGGTTTCCACGCCGATGATCCGTTCGGGCGCCAGGGCTTCGTTGCGCACCAGGAAGTCGGCGTCTTCGCGGGTGTAGATGTCGTTGGTCACGACGGCCAGGTTGTAGCGGTCGCGCAGGGCCAGGCACAGGGCCAGGGTCAGGGCGGTTTTGCCGGAGCCGACCGGGCCGCCGATGCCGACGCGCAGAGGTTGTGTGTTCATGTGGTTCTCCAAAATAAAAGGCCCTAGGAACGGAACAGACGGCTGTACTGGCGCTCATGGGCCATGCATGCCAGGGACAGGCCGAAAGCGGCGCTGCCAGAGTGTTCGGGGTTGATTCGGGTGGCGTCTTGCTGCGCCTGTTGCAGCAGCGGCAGCAGTTCGCTGGTCAGGCGCTGCGCAGCTTGCTGGCCCAAGGGCAGGGTTTTCATCAGCACTGCCAATTGGTTTTCCAGCCAGCTCCAGAGCCAGGCGGCCAGCGCATCTTGCGGGCTGATCTGCCAGGCGCGGGCCGCCAGCGCCCAGCCAAGGGCCAGGTGTGGTTCAGGGCATTGGTCGAGAAAGGCCCGGGCCGGCGCATCCAGTTCCGGTAAGCCGTTGAGCAGTTGCTTCAGCGAATAGCCCATCTGCCGGCTTTCCTGATGCAGCTCACGGGTTTCCCGGCTGGCGCGATGTTCTTCGCAGTGTTGCAGCAGTTCGGCCCAGTTTTCTTCGGCCGCAGCGGTGCAATGGGCGAGCAGTAGCGGCGCTTCGAAACGCGCCAGGTTCAGCAGCAACTGATCGCTGATCCAGCGCCGCGCGCTGTCGGGATCGTCCACTCGGCCGTTATCCACAGCCATCTCCAAACCCTGGGAATAGCTGTAGCCGCCAATCGGCAGCTGTGGGCTGGCTAGACGCAGCAGCGCCCAGGCCGGGTTCATAAGCGCACGCCGAACTGGTGCAGTTTCGGCGGGTAGTTGAAATCCTCGTCACCATGGCGCGAATGGTGATGGCCGCCGCCGTAGGCACCATGTTCCGGCTGGAACGGCGCTTCGATGTTCTCGGCGTTGGCGCCCAGTTGCTCGAGCATGGCCTTGAGCACGTAATCGTCGAGCAGGCGCAACCAGCCATCGCCGACCTGCAGGGCCACATGGCGGTTGCCCAGGTGATAGGCGGCGCGGGTCAGTTCGAAAGCGTTGGCGCAGGTGACGTGCAGAAGTTGTTCGGGGCGAGCACAGACGCGAACCACGCGCCCGTCTTCGGCTTGCAGGCATTCACCGTCATACAGTGGCGGCTGACCGCGCTCCAAAAACAACCCGACGTCTTCACCCTCGGCACTGAAACAGCGCAAGCGGCTTTTGCTCCGGGCTTCGAAGGTCAGGTGCAACTCGGCGGCCCAGACGGGTTGAGGGTCGATTCTGCGATGAATCACCAGCATCGGAAGGCTTCCAGCAATGGACAATGCTCAGGGACAGAGCAAGGGGCTTGCCAATCGGGGGAAGCGTAGGAAATGGCTGTCGGAGTGCAGGGGGATGATTCAGGAAGTGGCGGGCTTTGGCTGGGATTGGTGCGTGCGGGAAAGATTGTGCGCAAAGTTGGTGCGTGCGCGGTGCTCCAGATCGTTCCCACGCTCTGCGTGGGAATGCAGCCCGGGACGCTCTGCGTCCCAAGAGCGGACGCAGAGCGTCCATTGAGTCATTCCCACGCAGAGCGTGGGAACGATCATCAGTGGGGGATTACTCGGTGCTGCCCAAGCCCTGCCAATGCTTGAGGCCAATAAAGATAAACCGCAGCTGCTGAGTGATTTTCGCTTGAGGCGTCAGATGATCCGGCAACGCCTGCGCCGGTGGATCGATGATGTCCGGCAAGGTGGCGAACACGCTTTTGACGATCAGATCAGCCATGACACTCAGGCCTGCGATGTCCAGATGCTGCAGTTTGGGCATCAGCGACAAGTCCGCCGCCAGGTCCGAGCTGATGTCTTCGCGCAAGCGGCCAATGGCCTGGCGCACCGGCAGTGAGCCGCCGTACTGCTCGCGGGCAAGAAACAGAAACTGCGAACGATTGGCCGTGACCACGTCGAGAAAGATCCGCACCGAGGCGTCGATGATGCCACCCATGACGAACTCGTTATGGCGCACCAGGCGGATGGTTTCACGGAAGGTCTGACCGACTTCGCTCACCAGCACCAGGCCCAGTTCATCCATGTCGGCGAAATGCCGGTAGAAACCGGTGGGTACGATCCCGGCGGTTCGGGTCACTTCGCGCAGGCTCAAGCTGCCGAATCCTCGGCCGCTTTCCATCAAGTGGCGGGCAGCGTCCATCAGGGCGTTGCGGGTCTGTTGTTTCTGTTCGGCGCGGGGCAGCATCGCAAGGGTGTTTTCTGGACAGGACAGCGGCGCACTCTAGCAAATCGGCTTCGCTGGCGTCGAACGGCTATCGAGAGATCACGCGGGGAAATACAGCTTCTATAAAGTCAAAAGCCCAATCCGGGGATTGGGCTTTTTTTCGGGGCCGCCATGGGCTTAGCTCACAGCGCTGTTGCGTTCGATCACACGGTCACCACCACCTTCAGCCAGGGTTTGGCCTTGTGGAGTGCGGTCGGAACCGTCAGCGGCCAGGGTTTGACCTTGTGGAGTGCGGTCGGAACCGTCAGCGGCCAGGGTTTGACCTTGTGGAG